>JAIVWA010000244.1:6219-6923 GCA_049190255.1 Gammaproteobacteria bacterium
CGTGAACGAAAGTTTGAACCTGAGTAGACCTTAAACCTTCTTTACTTTCCACCTTCCACATTCCGCATTCCGAATTCGAATCATTCCGCATTCCGAAATCCGCATTCGGACTATTCCGCCATCATCGCTGCCGGCCACAGATAGTAGAAACCGGTTTGAATGTGGTTCAGGGAGCCGGGAAGCTCCATGGAAATGAGTGATAGCTTGCCGTCACCACCATATCGAGTGGATGTGTTGTATATGTTATCATCCGGGTATTCGGTACGGCGATAAACCACCACTTTGGCATCTTCGGCAAGTCCGGCCAGCTTTTTGGCCTGGAGCACCGCGTTTTCCAGATATCCGATTTCATCGACCAGACCCAGCTCAAGGGCTTCATTGGCCAGATAAACGCGAGCGGTGGAAATTTCGGCGACCACTTCAGGTTCGAGTTTGCGATGCCGGGCCACCAAATCAACGAATCTCACCCCCAATTGATCGGTTAGATCTTGAAATATTTTTTCCTCTGCGGCCGAAGTCTGCCGGAAGGGAGACCCCATATCCTTGTCTGCTCCGGATTTATTGACTTCAACGGCTACGCCGATTTTTTCCATGAAACCGGTCACTTTAGGTCGCGTAAAAATTACGCCGATAGAACCCGTCAACGTCGTGGGATGTGCCAGAATGTAATCGGCCGGCAGGGCAATATAATAACCCCCCGAGGC
>JAIVWA010000245.1:0-6893 GCA_049190255.1 Gammaproteobacteria bacterium
ATTAATTTAACCTGATTTATAATTAAATAGCTAAAATTTATTCTAAAACAATCCCATTCCTAAGCGGAATGGTTGATTCTATACGGAGGTACCACCATGCTTCACAAATTACCGGAGCTCTCTTACGCCTATGATGCGTTAGAGCCCTATTTTGATAAACAAACAATGGAAATCCATCATACCAAACATCACCAGACTTATGTTGATAAACTCAATGCTGCTTTGGAAGGCCATCAGGATTTGCAAAACAAAGGGGTTGAGGATCTTTTAAGGGATCTGGAAGCCGTCCCCGACAGTATTCGAACGGCCGTCAGAAATCATGGCGGCGGCCATTTCAACCACTCTTTTTTCTGGCCGATGCTGAGAAAGGAGACCAGTTTTGGGGGTGATGTCGCCCAGGCCATCAATTCAGCCTTCGGCAGCTTTGATGCCTTCAAGGACAAGCTTTCCAATGCGGCGGCCCTGTTGTTCGGCAGCGGCTGGACCTGGCTCGTCTGGAGCAACAACGAGCTGCAAATCATGACCACCGCGAATCAGGACAATCCTTTAAGCCAGGGCAAAACCCCGATCCTGGGCATCGATGTCTGGGAACACGCCTATTATTTAAAGTATCAGAATCGCCGGCCGGAATATATCAATGCCTTTTTCAATGTTATCAACTGGGACAAGGTGAATGAATATTACCAGGCTGCTAAAGGATAAACATTTGTCCAATGCACGATCTCCTGTTGCACATCAAAGGCAGGGTCTCAGCGACCCTGCCTTTTCAATATTGCCTCATTGTTGTATATGCTGATATCGAGAATGCTGAATATGATCATAAACCTATTACCAGAAAGTAAGGCTTTTAAGGGTGGCATTAAACTTGGAGTGATGGTGATTGCCTGTCTGGTCACCATTTTTAGCTTTACCGTATTTAATAATGCCGGCTTGAGTTTTCCTCAGGAAGCTTGGGCGACCGACCCGCATGATCAACACAAAATATTTGATCGCATTATCCTCACCTGGAAGGAAAATCCCGCTACCTCGCAGGCCGTAACATGGCGCAGCCCTGTTAGATTTGACAAATCGGTGGCCGAAATTGCACCGGCGGAAGCCTCACCGGATTTTGTAAAAAACGCGAGGCAAATTTTGGCCCAAACCTCCCCTTTGAAAATCGATAACAAATTTATTTACTACCATTCGGTCAACTTTACAGCTCTAAGCCCGAGTACGCTGTATGCCTATCGGGTGGGCAATGGGGATATCTGGAGTGAATGGTTCCAATTTCGGACCGCCGGCAATCAGGCTGAACCGTTTTCATTCCTCTATTTCGGTGATGTTCAAAAAAATATTTTTTCTCTCTGGTCACGAACCATACGGGCAGCCATCCTGGAGTCACCAAAGGCTCGGTTTATGATTCACGCCGGTGACATGGTGGAGCACAAAAATAATGACCGCGAGTGGAACGAATGGTTCAGTGCCGGCGGTTGGATCTTTGCAACGATACCCAGCCTGCCGGTAGTCGGAAATCATGAATACAAAAAATGGAAGGACAAAAAACGCACCCTTTCCAAATTCTGGAGACCGCAGTTCACATTGCCGCAACATGCGATTGCGGGACTGGAGGAAACTTTTTACTACCTTGACTATCAAGGAGCTCGTTTCGTGGTGCTCAACTCTAATAAAAAATTAGAACAGCAGGCCGAATGGTTTGAAAATGTGCTGAACCGCAATCCAAATCACTGGACAATTGTCACCTTCCATCACCCCGTGTATTCTTCAGCTCTCAACCGGGATAATAAAAAACTGAGAAAATACTGGAAACCGCTGCTTGATAAATTCAAAGTGGATCTGGTCCTGCAGGGACACGATCACGTTTATGCCCGCGGACGAGGTCCGGGAGAGGTTGATGGACCTGTTTATGTCACATCCGTCAGCGGACCCAAGATGTACAAACTTGACCGCAAGGATTGGATGGATCGGGCGGGGGAGAACATACAGCTCTTTCAGGTAATCTCCATATCCGGAACCGTTCTCAGCTACAAATCAATTACCGTAACCGGGGAGGTTTTTGACGCTTTCGATCTGGTTAAAAAAGATGGGAAACCCAGGGAATTGATCAATAGAGTTCCTGCCGAGTAAGCTGAATCCGGATTGAAAACCGCCTGCTATAGTGTTGTTTCTCCCAAATGCATTAAAAAAGTGTACGACTAGATAGATCAATCTGAGTTTTATGAATAACATTTGGGACACAATACTGACAGCGGAAAAGTAATAATCGGGAACTCATAAGTATAATTGGCAGCAGACGGAGGTAGACAAGGTATGCCAACACAACCGAAATTAACACTACTTGCTATACGTCACGGAGAAACGGTTTTGAATATAGAACAACGCTACCAGGGACATAGCGACAGCCCGCTGACCGAGACCGGACGCAATCAAGTTTCAGCTCTGGGACGCCGGATGGCGAAAATGGAATTCGACACCCTGATCAGCAGCGATCTGGGACGCGCACAAGAGACGGCATCCATCATTGCTGATTACACGGGTCATTCGGTGAAGACTGACAGCCGTCTGAGGGAACGAAATTACGGGGTTCTGGAAGGATTGACCGTCCCTGAAATCAAAGCCAGGCATTCAGAAGTCCTGGAACGATTGGATGCCAACGATCCGGATTACATCATACCGGAAGGGGAAAGCCACCGGCAGCATTATCAGCGCAATATTCGCTGTATTGAAGAAATACTAACCGGGAGATCCGGTGAAAAGGTTGCCATGGTCGTTCATGGAGGGGTTCTTGACAGCTTATTTCGCTACGTTGCACGCCTGCCGCTGGATCAGCCACGTTGTTTTATCACAGCCAATGCCAGCCTGACGACCATCCACCACGGCATCTTTTACGGTACGGTCCGCTGGGTAATCGAAACCTGGTGCGATACAGGTCATCTGGAGGACATTAGCCAGCATTTCGGGTTAGGATAACCGGTTAAAAGCTTTTAGATCTTAGCCAGTTTGTGAATTTCATACTTGACAAGTAAGAATACGTGATGCAAAATACATACAGGATGACACATGGAACTTTAGAGGTTTCGATGTGCATTTTGCTGAATATCATCGTCTATATATCAGATACGATGTCTCTCTTTATAAACCTGATCTTTGCCCCCAATCCGGGGTTTTGATTACTTTTGGTTGCAAGGAGAATTTATTTGTGAAAGCAAAAGTTGCAGAGCGCGGGCAAGTCACGATCCCCAAAGCATTACGTGACCGGTTAGGTATCCGGCCGGGGACGGTATTAGAATTCGAAGAAGACCACGGCAAGCTGGTGGTCGTCAAGGCTGCTGCCATGGATACTGTAGACGAGGTCTATGGAAAACTCGGACGGGGTCGACGAACCGATGATGTTATGGATGAGCTTCGGGGCAATTCGTGATTACCGCAATTGACACCAATATCCTTATCGATGTTCTCGAACCGGATCCGGTTTTTGGCCTGGCTTCTAAAGAAGCGCTCAAACGTTGCCTGCGGGAAGGTTCCGTCATTGCATGTGAAGTTGTGTGGGCGGAAGTCATGACGGCTTACAGCCACAAGGGCAAAGAAGCCGTGGAGGCACTGAGGCGGATTGGAGTTGAATACTCTGCCATGACCCTTGAAGCTTCCCTGGGAGCGGCAACCTGTTGGAGCGCTTTTAGAAGGAAAAGCAAGGTTCGGGATCGTATTGTTGCCGATTTTCTAATTGGCGGTCATGCACTTGTTCAAGGTGAACGCCTGCTGACCAGAGATCGTGGCTTTTATAGAACCTACTTCAAACCGCTCAAAGTCGAATCTCCCTGATGCAGCCTCCGAGAAATTAGGGGCCGAATCTACGTTTATCCTTTTGCAGCTTTGTTTTTGCGCGCATTTCCGCGCGGCTGACAGAATTGTATCGGTTCAACCCAAAACCTGCACCGACTCTAATCGCAAAATCTCTGACGTTAACTCATCCCCGCCCGGCACGCACCATCTGGGCCAGCGATTTGGCCATGTTGTCAAGAAACATTTCGTCCGGAATCGAAATGGTCATTTTAAGGCTGCCGTCTTCCTCTTTTTCCATACAATCGCTCAGCTTTGACTTAAATGCACCTGCCAGTTGGACCGCCTCTTCGGATTCATCATCTCCGGAAAGCATCTCGCCGATAAAGGCAAAAGCCGCCCCCACCAGTTGTCCGCCGGCGGCGGCGATCTTTTCTTTCCTTGCCAGTACTTGCGCTTCTTTCTCAACCCGATCTTTCATGCTTTCATCTTCGGCCGCCGCCGGTTTTTCACCCAGCAGGATCTCCAGCCTCCTTTTTAGCTCTTCCATGCCGGCAGCCATATCGACTTGCACCGTATCAGATTCAGGATCGAGCACCGCCAGTGAGAGTTCATGCTTGGCCGAAAGGGTTGCCAGAAGGTTTTCCTCCAGTGTGTCCTTTGTCACCAGCAAAAACACCTGGACCGGCCGTTTCTGGCCCATGCGATGGGCCCGGCTGATGCGCTGTTCCAGCACGGCCGGGTTCCAGGGCAAATCGACGTTGATGACGGTATTGGCCGCTTGCAGGTTCAGCCCGGTGGAACCGGCATTGGTGGTAATAAAAAGTTTGCAGGTTGGATCATTCTGGAACTGGTGTATGAGTCCCTGCCGTTTTTTCTGGGGCACCGAACCGTCCAGTCTGACATAATTCAGTTTCTGTTCTTCCAGCAGCGGCTCGATCAAATTCAGCATGGTTGTCCATTCGGAAAACAGGACGATCTTGCGGTCTTCTTCGGCCGAAAGCCGGTCCAGCAGCTGATCGAGCTCTTCCAGCTTGCTGGAATATCCCGGCGCTTGTTTATCCACTAAAAAGGTGCTGTTGGCGCACATTCTGCACATCAGCAACGCTTTTTGAAGCCTGAGCAGGTCCATTTCCGTCAGATACTTTTTTTGGATAATGGTCTGAATGATCTGGCGGTGGCCTTTTTGCAGGTCAAGCTGTTCTTCGGTGGGCGGGATCCTCAAAATCCGGGTGGTTCGCGGGGGCAGTTCCTTGATGACCCCTTTACGGGTGCGACGCAGCAAAAGTGGTTTGAGTTTTGCCCGCAGTTCGTCAAGGTTCTTGTAACCCAGCAGCTTTCCTTTTTCATCGACCACTTTATGCCGGTTGAAAAACCGGAAGGCCGGTCCCAGCCGTCGGTCGTCAATAAATTCCACTATTGAAAAAAGATCATCGATCCGGTTTTCAAGTGGTGTTCCCGACAGCACCAGGGCAAACGGAGATTTCAGGGCTTTGATTACCCGGCTCGTTTTGGCCTCCCAGTTTTTGATCCGCTGCCCCTCATCGAGGATAATCAGGTCCCATTTAACCCGCTCGATGGATAAGAAGTCCCGCAGCACCTGCTCGTAGTTGCATACGGTGAAAAAGCTGTCACTGTCATACTGCGCCGGACGATCCTTGGCGCTGCCCAGCACAAGTTGGCAGCTGCGAGTGCTGAACCGGTTGATCTCAAGGCGCCATTGGGATTTCAGGGAAGCCGGGCAGACCACCAGTACCTTGGAGACGGGAGCATGGCGGGCCAGCAGTTCGGCCACACCTATTCCCTGGATGGTTTTGCCCAGCCCCATGTCGTCGGCCAGGACCGCCCGGCCGACCCCGGCGGCAAACGCAACCCCGTCGAGCTGGTAGGGAAGCAATTCGGCATCCAGCAGGGTCTTGCGCAACGGGTGATTTTCGGGGTCCTGGCGGATCTCGGCCACGGTTGCGGCCATGCGCTCCTGAAACAGCTTGTGGTTGATGAATTCTTCGGCATCCGGATAAATAGTCACCTCGGCGCCGAGGCCTTCCACCCGCCGGATGCAGCGGATCAGGTCCTTTATATTTTGAATTGATTTGTCTTTAAACGGGGCCAGGTGTGCGGCGATTTCCGGGGACAGGTCCGCAGGCACCAGCAAGCCAAGCTGCAAGCGCCGGCCGTAACGCAGGTAGACGCAGATCTCTTTGATGCCGGCCGGTGTCTCCCGGACCACCTTTTTGAATTTTTTCCCGACCTTATCCAGGGCATAGATGATGTGCTTGCAGGTGCCGAGGGTGTTTTTACGAAAATCCGGACATGAGCAGTACGACTCCCCCGGCTCCCAGCCTCTTAGGGCAATTCGATAACTTTTCCCGGTCCCATAACTGGTAATGATGTAATCGGTCCATAACTCACGCGAATTCATGGACTTTAAGCGCATTTTCTCCTTCTGCGCTCTTTCCTTCCGGTCGGCAATCGCCTGGTTGACAAGGGCTTCCTCACTCAAACTCTCCATGGGAACCCTTTCAGGCGGCGGCGCCGACAGCCCCAGGGAGAGTTTTTCCTCAAGGATCAGTGATAGGGCCGCGCCCTGATGCTCACAGGCTACGGAACAAACACTGCATCCAATGCTCAGGCGCCGGGGTTTCAAAGGATCCAGGACTATTTCGACCGCTGCTTCCACCAGATTCAGATGGAACCGTTCGCTGGTGAGCGTTACCTGCTCAAACAGATCAATATCATATTTCCCGCCGGCCATAATCAGCTGCTTGCCCTGGGCGCCTATCATCTTGCAGGCCTGGGTATAGGATAGATGTGAGAGTTTGTCTTTCAGTGTGATCATGGTGCCATTTCCTTTTGTATCCGGTTGAATTCAGATTTCGTTTATTGCTACCTATCCTTCACGTGGCTTTCTGTCAACATTCGAACCAAGACAACGATAAGTTTTTCACAACAATTTCAAAAATGATCGGAATTGACTATACGAATACCTGGCAGCATGTTATGAACCGTGCCCGAAGGGTGGGGAGATCTTTTAAAAGAAATGGGTTGAACCGATACAATTCTGTCAGCAGCAAGGATAGAAAATTTAAAGCCCGCCTTGAACATATTGAAAGCAA
>JAIVWA010000246.1:0-6887 GCA_049190255.1 Gammaproteobacteria bacterium
GCTCGTCCTCGAAATCAGAATTTTATAGGGGACGAGTACGAGGACGAAGGGGGTATTGGTGTTCAGCCTCTGGCTCTTGTATTTTTCCCTGACACCTGACACCTGAAACCTGGAAATCGAATACAATCCGAAGCTTTTCCAAAAAAGAAAGTTCGATTCCAAGCTGCGTCATCCCTTTCAGGCCTAAGAAGCAGTTTCGATTTCCTTACGAACCTGATCCACCTTCACTTGCAGTGCCTGGAAGGCCTGATCCATTTCATTCAAAATGTGCACGGCCTTGGTTTTATCGTTTTGGCTGGTGCCGATTCGTTCAATGGTTGCGGAAAGGTCCGAAAAAAAAGCTTGAAAACGATCCAGCACTGCCTGGGCAAAACCGTCACTGGTCGCTTCGACCAGCTTGAAAAAAAATCTGAATTTCAGGTTTTCCCGATAATCTTTGAGATTAAAAACCACGGATTTCTCGGTTTCGCGCTTAATCCGGCGGGCGGCGTCTTTGAGAGCCTTGAACGCTTCTTCACCTTTATGATCGGAAGATTTTTTAAACAGTGTTTTAATGTTTCCCAAAGCCCGGTAAAATCCCAACCGCATGATGGCTTCGGTTCTAACTTTGGCGGAATAGTGCAAGGCGGCAACGAGCGGTGGTGGACTGACGCCGCTGGTCTGGATGATGGCATCCATCTTCGGCCCTGGATTACCTGAAGCCTTTTTACCGTCGGGAATTGAGGAATTGCGCCCCAGTACGCCGATAAATTCATCGTAGGCCTCTTCTATCATCGATTCAAACGGTATGATAAGCGCTGCAAAGTATTCTTCGATTCGCTTTTCCCCGTCCTGGACAAAACGCAATACTTCGGGATTAATTACCTCGGTAACGTGGGAGTCAAGGGCCTGTTTGAAGTCCTGGAACAGCAGATAGAGACTCCGGGAAAAATCTATGTCCGCCAGGTTTGTTTGGTATTTATCGGAGTCCGGCATATAGGCGCGGATAAAATTTCGAAGATCTTTGGAAACCGGCCCGGATTGCGGGTCTAAAAATTGATGAACTTCACGCTGAAGCTCCTTTTTTATCTCAGGGACGGCTCCGGAAAGGGTCTTTTTAATCGATAATTGGATCTGATTGAGTCGTTGCTGATGGGTTTCAATTTTTTTCAAGATCTCCCTGGCACTGTCGGCATCGTTGGCGAGCACATCGTGATTTATGCCGATCCAATCTCCGACTCCGGATAAAATAACTCCCAATCGCTCGATATGGTTTCTCAACAGCAGAGAATACCGCTTGCGCGCCAGGCGTTCATAAAAGACAGATTCAAATTTGGCCGACTCGCTGTTTGACAATTCGGTAAGATCGCCATCGGTTTGCCAATACTCATACCTCAGGCGGTCTTTATCAGAAAGCTTGTCTTTAAGAGAGGAAAACAGATTATAAAGGGCTGAGAAGCAATAAACATCCGGATTCGGCTTTAGCATGGATATTTCTTCTCGAATCCGACCCACCAGGGGTTGCAGGTCATCGATGCCGTCGTGTTCGCTGAAGTCGCAATTTATCACGAATACGATGTTATCCATGATGCCCATTTTCTTGATCATGGATAAAAATCGAATATCGGCCTGCCGCAATCCAGTACGGCTGCTCACGACATAGATAATCAGATGGGTCAGCAACAAGTAATCCTGGATCATGGTCAGATGCAGTGGATTTGATGAATCACTGCCCTGACAATCCGCAATCTCAATATTGCTCTGCACATGGTCGGAGTTGATTTCAAGCAGCACATCCTTCAAATATACCGCCAATGATTCATCCCCCACAAAGGTTTTGTGATCGAAAAACCGATCATCCTCATACAGTTGAATGCCGTTATCGGGAGCTAAAAAGCTGTTTACGGTTTCATAGCCCTTAAGATAGGAAGTCAATAGAACATTATTGAGGTTGCGTGTAGATCGGGTAATTAATTGCTCCGTACCCAGTTCACCCAGCGCCCGCTGTAATTTTTCGCGCCCTTTTTTCTGCCTGATATCAAATCGGCCGTCTTCCGGGAGCCAGTTCGCAGACGGAAACAGGACCAGTGCCTGTTCAATTTCGGTATTGATCTCTTGCCAGGATTTAAAAAACAGTTTGGCCCGCAGGCGCTCTGCATTGCGCACCCGGGTAACGATGGAGGTAATCACACCGGCCCCTCGCTTCACATATTCGCCATTAAAAATCGAATTTAAGAATGTACTTTTACCGGATTTAATCGTTCCGACAATCGCCACCCGGATGGTATTTTCGGCCATCTGCCCCGGAAGGTATTCACAGGTTTTCTCCCATTCGCCGAAACTGTAATCCGCCATACCGGGAATCGATTTGGCCGTGGAGAACAATTTTAAAACATCCTGGTTGATTTTCAGGATTTCATCTTTCAATGTGCTGTAAGTGTCCATCGCTCTTCTGTTCCGACTGGCGGTTGAACTTAATGCCTTGTAAAGGTTAATGTTTTATGCTACTAAAGAGTTACATCAAATAATGAAGCCAATTTAGGGAGGGAATACGAGATTTATGTCCGAAAAACATCCTGAGTGTCCATTATATAATCCGCTAAACTGCAAAGAATACTATAACCCGAAACTTTGCGCTTTTGTTAGAAAGGACAAAGTCTGCCTTAAAAAAAAGAAGCCTAAAGCCAAGACAAAAGCCAAAGGATAACCGGCCGTAAGAATTAATCAGGCATGACCGGCTGTGTCCGAAAGCAAGGTCGGGTTAATCCCCATCTTTTTTAGCACTTCTTCCCAGCGCAATTCAACTGGCATATCAAAAATATTTTCCTCAAAAATCGCATAATTCAACCACGCATTTTCTTTTATTTCGGATTCCAGCTGTCCCGCTCCCCAACCGGCACAACCCAGAATGATAATAAATGCCCGGGGTCCCCGATCCATGGCAACCGCTTCCAGGATATCTCTGGTGTTGGTCATAGCCAGTGAAGGTGTGATCATCAGACTGGATTTCCAGCTCAACGGAGGGCCATGCAAAACAAAAATCTCACCAACATGAACCGGACCACCCAGATAAACAGGAATGGATTGCGTGCCGGGGACATTTTCAATGGCTAATTCCTCAAATATATCTTTGGCTGTTAAAGAATGGTGAACGCGGTTGACAATAATGCCCATGGCTCCGTTTTCATTATGCTCACAGATACAGGTAACCGTCTGATAAAAATTCGGGTCAAGCAGACTCGGCATCGCCAACAAAAACTGTCCTTTCAGGGAAGCGGATTGATCCTGCGACATTAGGGCCCTCCAACTAAATTCGAGATCTTTATAAATCGCTAAAACCTAATTTTATCGGAACCATTTGTCAAGGTCAGATTTTGGAATGAATAATGTCGAATGAAAAATGACGAATGGTGGAGTCGCTTCAGGCTTCGCCTTCGGCTACGACCCGACAGGTCGCTCCATTAATTTTAGAATTATGACAATCGAGAAGATTTTGTTATAATCCTTTCGGATACGACACAATAAAAATTGATAGAATTCCTTAATTATTCATTCTACATTCGTCGTTCGTCATTCCAAAAGGGGGGAAACAGGTTTGGACTTGCCACGAGCCTTCGACTCGGGCTCAGGCCTAGGGGGAGTGTTCTTCGCTCTGAGCTCAGCCCGAATGCAGCGTTTCACAGACAGCCGAATCGATTTGATTCATTGTATTCTGAAAAAGGATCCACTAATAGATCAATCCGACTATTGCAAATTACATCGGGGACACACCCTATTTGGCCACCGATACCGGCGTTATTTCTGTTCGACGATCTTTGTCCATTCGACGGTCTAACAGCCGATATACGTTCATACCGCCAACCTCTTTACCAATATCCCTGGAGATTTCAACATCGGCGACTTCCAGGCGCGAGCGCACCGCTCGGAGGGTATTTTCGCTGATCAAGATGCCATTGGGAAAAGATTTTGTCAGGTTTTGCAACCGGAATACGATATTCACCGAATCACCGATGACGGTGTAGTCCATTTTCTTATCAAAACCAATATTGCCCACCACGACTTCTCCGGTGTGAATACTAATCCCCATATTCACGGAGACCCCCAGTTTTTGCTTGAAAAATTTGTTTACCGCTGGAATGGAATGTTTCATTTCGAAGGCGGCTTCAATGGCATTGTCCGCATCACTGGTGCTTGCCACCGGGGCGCCAAACAGTGCCAGGAAGCCGTCCCCCAGGTATTTGTCGACAATGCCATGGTACTTGAAAACGATACCGCCCATGACCGAAAAAAAGCTGTTGAGCAATGATACGGTTTTCTGGGACCCAATTTGCTTGGCCAGACGTGAAAAGCCTCTGATGTCAATATTTAGCAAAGTAATGGTTCTGATTTCTTCTATAATCGGCTTTCCGTTGGCGGAGCCGTGTAAAATTTTGTCTAAGACCTCTTTGGGTACAAATTTTTGAAACATATGACGCATATCGCGCTCGTGTTCGGCCATTGAAACGGTTTCCTTATACAGGCGAGCGTTTTCAAGGGCAATGCAGACCGAAGTAGCAATAGCCTGAAGCAAATCTTTATCATCAAACTCGAATTCACCATTAATTTTATTCAGTACCTCGATGACCCCGATTACCTTACCCTGGGATATCATGGGCACACAAAGCGCGGAGTTGGTCATAAAGCCCGACACCTCATCGATGACCGGAAAAAAATGAGATGATTTTTCAGTGTCGTTAACGATAATCGCTTCTCCCCGGGCGGCCACATAGCCGGCGATTCCCTGCCCCAGCTTCAATCGAAACTTCTTCATTGATTTTATTTTTATATTGAAGGCCACGGCAATTTCGAGTTCGTTGCCTTCCAGAAAAAGAAGCGAACCGGCTTCTACATTCATCACCTCCCGGATCATGTCCATTGTATATTTTAGCACCTTACTGATATCAAATGTCGAGGATGCCAGGGCACTGCCGATTTGTCGAATCGTATCCAACTCTTGATTGCGCCTCACAACTGCAGCCGAAAGTTTGTTGCGCTCCAGGACCAGAGAAAGGGCGTTGGCAGTCCATTTTAAAAGCTCTTGGACGTCGGAGAATAACCCCCGTTTTTTTGAGGCCAGAACCAGGATTCCCGTCACATCTCCTTCCATTTTTAAAGGTGCCAGGAGGCAGGACTGACAACCGTGATCCTTAAAGAGGGCCTGGTCCAGTGGGTTGTTTGCAAAATTTTGATCCTCAACGACCACAGCAATTTCCTGTCTAAAAACTTTTTCAATCAGTGAGCCGCGGTAAGAGTAGGAGTTTCCCTTGATAATGGGCGATGGATGGCTGCTAATAAATTCGGAAATAGTTAAATAATCCGGTTTACTGACATGTTTGATCATCACAACAGCAAAATCATAGTCGACAACGTTGTGAATCTCATTGAGAACGGCGCGAATAAGCTCGGTGTCCCGGAAGCTGGAATTAAAAAGTTTATAAATCTTTTCGATAAACTTGTGAAAAACAGCTTCCCGCTCGTTCTCTTTTAGAAGGCGCAGGTTCTGATAGGTAAAAGCGGCATTGCTTAAAAGCGGCGTTAAAACTTCAATATCGCTGTGAGTATATATTTTGGTGCTGTTTCTGGATGAAATGGTTAGAACGCCGACAATCTCCTTGCTGGTTTTAATCGGCATACAAACGAATGACTTTGATCCGTAATGCGCCATGTTGGCGCGACCGAAACGCTTGTCTTTTTCAATATCCTCCACCACCAGCGGAGATTTGTTAATGACCGCGTATTTGGCAATACTGGTTTCAAAATCGATCCGATCCCCCACCTTGACAAATTTGTTAAGGCCCACGGTCGCTTTGACCACAAATGACTTGGCGCCATTTTTTTCAAGCGTCAGTACGGAGCCGAGATCAGAGTTGGTTAACAGTAACGCCCGTTCCAGAGCAACATAAAGGATCTCTTCCGGATCGAAAGTAACATAGCATAGCTCCGAAAGCTCCTTTAAGATGGAGATCTCAGATGCTTTTTTTTCAAGCATCTTGAATGTGTTGCTGAACTGTCTTTCAATAGTGGTAAAAGAATTAACAATGGTTTGCAGTTCGTCCGTTCCGGTTTGAACCTCGCTATCCGACAGCGCGGTGATATAGTTCGTCGACATCACCTGGGATATGTTGGCTATTTTATCAAACAGATTCTTCAGTATGTTAAAAGCAATAAATGAAAAAACGAGAACCCCTAGAAAGAAATAGGGCAGATATTCATCATCCAGAATATTATACTTAATGCTGAAAAATAAATATCCCAGTATGGGGGATAAAAAAAAGAGCCCAAAAATTAAATTGAGCTTGTGATACAGACTTCGGCGTTTCAAAAATCTCTTTCCTAACCAATTGTTAAATCTCATTGAGCCGTCCTTTATTGGAGACCTTTGCTATATGAACATTTAAAGTCTCCAAACATCTGCGGTACTCAAAAATCCCCTCCCCGGGATAGTGAGTGCCTACATATTAATTTATATCTCAAAAACAAATTTTCTTCAAGAAAATAAACAGGCTATCGGAGGTTCAGGGTTCAGAGGTTCAGAGGTTCAAAGGTAACCCTGAACCTCTGAACCTATCTTGATACAACCCTGAACGGTGAACCCTTTTCTTTATATTGACTTTCTACCCTGTCCCCACTATATGATCCAGTTCAATTTTTCTACGCAGCCTAATGTTGTGTCCCCGAAATATAATAAAAAAATAGTAATGGATATTTTAGTACAGTTGCGCCATGATTGAGAAAATTCGTAGGCGTTCAGAGGTTCAAGGTTCCATTCTCGTCCCTGGACTGCATAAGGGATGCGTATTTACGAAAAAGCGTCAGTTTCGTCAGGCCTAATCCAAAATCTGGAGACAAATTGGCAGTTATTTGGGAAA
>JAIVWA010000247.1:0-4512 GCA_049190255.1 Gammaproteobacteria bacterium
GCGGACTTCTGCACGCACGGCCGCCAGCGGACCAGATTTTACAAAACGAAGATCTGCGATCGCAAGACCGCAAAGTAAAAAATTGGTGACATAGGCGGCCACACATATGATGCACAAGGAACCAATAAAAGCATGAGAAACTACATACATAGCAATGCTTACAAAGACGGAAAAAAGGCTTAGCCAGAATAAAATACCAAAGGGCCAGCTGGCGGGTTGCCGGCCTTTGTAAAGCCCCCAGATGCAGAGCCCGCCCATAAAAAAATAGCCAACCAGACCCCAGAGAGCAACCGGAAGCCCCGCTATAACTGCCCAACTGCTGGCCGCCACAGTTTCACAGTTAAGCTGCTCGCTCATGGCGCAAAAAGCATGATAGTTGGGATCTATATAAATCTTGACATGCAGTCGCAATAACTCAGCGCTTAAAAGTGCGCCCACCGTGCAAAGAATCAAGAAGGCAATTCGCCAGGCTCTGGTTGGCCTGACCTGTTTGTCTAAAGTATCGAATGAGGTTTTACGCTGATCTTTAATTACCCGCTCAGATCCGTTAATAATATCATCTTTTCTCATAACCATTCATCCGCGGCATAATGAACTTCAAGCGAATCACCCGGTGATATCTCTAAGTGCGGTCAAAGTGTCTTCGGGCTCCGGTCGCTCCGTGTAATCCGGATTGATTTCAGCATAACGGATAATGCCATCCTGGTCTATGATTAGACGGGCGGGCATCGGTAGCGTCCAGGAATCGTCACCGTTGTGTTCGTCTACCTTCAACCCAAACTGCCTGTAAATCTTTATGAGATCCTCAGGCATCTTGTATTTTATCCCGTACCTTTCAGCGATCTGATTGCCTGGATCGCTCAGAACCTCGAAGGACAGGTTTTTTTCTTCCTTCATGGCCTTGTTGTATTGGACTAATTGGGGAGAAACCGCAACCATAACGGCACCCTTTTCTTTAAACTGCGCAGCTACTTCTCCAAGAGCTTCCAGCTCCAGATTGCAATAAGGTCACCATTTGCCCCGGTAAAAGGTCAGCACAACAGGACCGTCACCAAGAAGTGTATGCAAGCTCACATCCTGATCCGCTGTATTTTTTAAGGTAAAATCGGGCGCTTTATCGCCGACTTTGACGACATGATCCATAATGCCGGAATTTTTCAGATCTTCTGTGGCCCGATGCATGATCTCCTGGGCATCCCGGGGTGCTTTGGTTTTAAAGCCTTCTTTTAGTTTATCGATTTTTTCTTTCAAGCTCATATTGATACCTCCTCTATTGCAGCTGGATGTCTTTATTGCCAGGCCGACCCATGAGATACTGATCGTAAAACCAGTTCTGAGGAGAGCCATTAGGATTCAATTTGTTACCTGAATCATTAATTTACGTATTATTTCAATCGAAAATTTCACTTTTTTCGACGTATGAATTCAATTCTTTCGCAATAAAATCCACAATAAACTTATACTCTTCTTTTCCTGAGCCCTGTACCAGCAATGGATCGCCGAAGGTAATATGGACCGATTTAGCAGGCCGAATTTTTCCAAAGTCTTTGAACTTACGGCCATTTCCCCAGGCATCGGTTTTCAGGGCAACCGGTATAACCGGTACCTTGCCACGTTTTGCGAGTTTAACCCCCAGAGAATTAAACTGTTGGGGATCAAAATTGATACTGCGCGTCGTTTGCGGGAAAATGATGACGGATATATTGGCCTTTAACCGGTTTTGTCCTTCTTCCAGAACGGTCCTGAGATCCTGCCGTGGATTGGCGCGACCCACGACAACCGGGTTACGGCTTCGCATTACATGTTTGAAAAATGGAAAAGACAGGAGGCTTTCTTTGACCACAAATGTGACATCACGGTACGGTTGAATCAGGCAGGGCAGGACAAATGTCTCCAAAATACTCATGTGATTGCTGACAAATACACAAGCAGATTCAAGTTCTCGGGGAATAGCCAGGTTTTGAAGCTCGAAACGTCCCCCAACGGACTCGAGGGCCTTTACGGTATTTAAACTGCTTTGAATCCAGCGATCACGAGTATAAGCTCCTTTTTTACACAACCGGGAGGCTTTCAGGATAATCATAAGTATCTTGGCATAGAATACCGGGGTGGGATTACTGCGGGCAAACCAGGGCGTCGGCTGTTTAGGAGAATGATACGTATTATGAGTCGTTAAATAATCCAGGGTAAAACCTCACAGCATTGCTGCTATCACCGAGTTGGACCTTGATCTCCATTCTAAACAAAAAGACCGGAAATTACATCCGGTCTTTTGCTTTATCTATCACCAAAAGCATTTTTTGTCAGCAGCAACTTTCAAATCGGCAATTCGACATGTCCGGGCCGTCACAGCAGTATGTTCCGACAACACAACCGCAACCGTCTACGACATGATAACAGCAAGATTTTGCTGCAGACTTATCGCTTTTTTTCTTTTTATCTTTGTTGCTCATGCTATCACCTCCTCATTATTCCGCATCTTTTTCCTGTATTTACTGGATAAATGTTTTATACATGACCGCCAAACACACCGGGCTGTTCTTTCCTGGAATTCGCCCATGGAACATTCGGGTAAGACTCGGGAGAATCAAAAGGCTCATCGTTTATTTTGGCCTGGCGTTCTTCTTCGCCCTCTCTAACGCGGTTTTCACATTCTCCTTCACACTTTCCGCTACGGTCTCTTTCAAGTATTTCAGTCATTGGAAAACCTCCTCGCTTTAAAGATTTTTCCTATCTATCAATTTTGATATCGATCATCTATTAACAGACATAATTTAATGTTTGCATTGGTTAGCCAATGTCAAGTAAAGGCCATTGACCATTTGTGACAAAGGATTGCTTGGGCCTATTTATATTTTGTGATTCCATGACATTATTCTCCATTTCTATAAAAGACTCTCATCGAGAGCCATCAGGATTCAATTTATTACCTGAATCTCGCATGAAAATTAAGATTGAAAATACTTTATCATCGCCGCAGGTATGATAGGTTCCTTTTGGAACTGTTTACTTCCCCCTAAGTATTTTCTCCATTTCAAAGAACAAATCCTGCTCCCGGATTACACCGGCGACTTTTCCGGCAACTTCCACCACCAGCCGGCGGGCGTTGTTTTTAATCATCATATAGGCCGCTTCCATCAGGCTGGCGGTCCCTTCGATGGTCAATGGCGCCGGTGACATGACGTCTTTGATTTTTATATCAGATTTCTGTTTTACTTCCTTGATGAACATTCCTTTCCAGAACATGGGAGAGTATTGAATACTGTCGGCCATGGAGGGTTTGGGGGCCGTCAGGTATGACGGCATAACCAGTTCCAGCAAATCCCTGATGGCCAGAATACCCTGGACGTTGTCGGCCGCATCCATCACCAGAACCGAACGGTGGCCGGTTTCCATAATCCTGCTTGTGGAAATTTTTAACGAGAAGGAGGCTTTTAGTTTAAAAATAGCATCTCTGACAGTTTCCTCTGCATTTACCGTTGTGTATTCCTGAAAAGGAACCATAACTCCTACGACTCTTTTTTCTTCAAACGCTTTGGGTCCTTTTCCGTGGCGGTAGGCATCTTCGATTTTACCGGCCAGTATATTGATGTCGCAGGGCTTTGCCAGATAATCAAACGCACCTTTGTCCAGAGCTTCCTTGGCTGAAGGCAGGGCTCCATGACCGGTAAGCATGATAACCGGAAGATCGGGAGAACGCTTTTTTATTTCTTCTAAAGCCTGGTGCCCATCCATGCCGGGCATCTTAACATCCAGGATCACCACGTCCGGTTGTTCACCCAGCTTGTTAATAGCCTCTTCGCCGCTGGCGGCCAGTACGGTCTCGAATCCCTTGCGCTGCAAAATTTTTTCGGTGGTGGAACGAAATTTTTCTTCGTCATCCACCATAAGGACTTTTATTTTATCACCCATTTTTTGAGTCTCCTTGTCGCCCATCATTTGATCGCTGATATAAGTGGCAGAGCAATCCGGAAAAGCAGAATCATAATGCCTATAGACAAGCCGATGATCATTATAATTTGCCAGCTTCTGAACCCGCACGACCGGGCCATGCCGGTTCCGATAAGCCACCATTTCCAGGGCTCGGTGAACCAGATAAAAAAGGGAATCCAGGCCGCCAACAGTGTTATACCGGATGAAAAGGCATAGATGCTAAAAAGCCTTTTAAAGGTGACAGACCTTCCCAAAAACATGACCATCACCATATAACCCAGACCGGATGCAATTAAGACCATGCCCACCGCGTTGATAAAAAAGATGCCCCCCAGATAAATCGGGTTGGAGGGCATACTGCTTACCACACTGGCACCTGTAAAGAAAATACTGGAAACGATTAAAAAACCCAGGGGTTTTATAAATCCTAGATCAACCGGAAGTTCGCTGAAAAAACGGCGGGGCTCGCCCAGCATTTTACTCAAGGCATGAAAATAAAATCGAAAAGAAAACTTTTGGGTTGAATGCATCTTTGTTTACCCTAATTAGAACAAACCGACCTTGGCAAAAGGCCCCATC
>JAIVWA010000247.1:4522-6884 GCA_049190255.1 Gammaproteobacteria bacterium
TCCGCCCGGATCAGCGTCAACATAGCCTAATAAGATTTCAAAGGACAAAAATATTTTACCTGCTCCTGATATTGTTATTTTTCAGGGCGGAGTAATTAGAACAAACCGACCTTGGCAAAAAGTCCCAGCAACAGCATAATGACTGTCAGGATAAAGAAAAACTTTCGTTCTGTTTCCCTGCTGAAATAAATTTTGCCGTTTTTATATCGGATCACTTTTTTTTGTTCTGTTTTACAGTCATATTGGTTTTGATTCACAGTGAATCTCCTAACCCGGATCCGCCGGAGAACCGAATAGCCACAAAGGCACCAAGACACAAAGCGCAGCGCGAAACTTTTTGGTTAATATTCATCTTTGCGTCTTGGTGTCTTGGTGGCGAAAATGTTTTGCCATATTATGCACTGAATTCACAATTAAGGGCCTAATAACCTGCATACTTTTTAAAATCCTGGTAATCCTCCGAATCCTCTGAAAGCCCAGTAAACTCCTGTTAACAAAAGCAGAGCGATGTTGGCCATAAACCACATGGGAATTCCGACCCTCAGGTAATCCTTGGGTTCCAGATAACCGCTGGCGTACACGATAGCATTGGGAGGCGTGCCGATAATCAGGCAGTAGGCCATTGAAGACGAAATGGCGGTCGCCATGGCCATAAATGGCAGATAAGCGGTGCCCGGATGCACCATCCCGGCCATATTCAGAGTTATCGGGCCGACGGCGGCCGCGGCCGGTCCGTCCGCCATCAGATTGGTTAATACCGCGGTAAGACCGTTTGAAACCGCCATCAGGGGCAGCCCGGAATCCATCCCCAAAGGGGCCAGAAAGTCAAGCACGGTCCTTGCCAGCCAGTAGGCCGCACCCGTACTGTCCAGTGTTCGGCCGAAAATGATGGCCCCGGCGTAGAGCCAGACCACCCCCCAGTCCACTTTTTCCTGGTAATCCCGCCAGTTGACGATCCCGGTCAGAAGATAGGCCACGGCACCGGCCACCGCAATCACTCCGATTCCCAGGCGAACCGGATAGATACCCATTTGGTAGAATATTTTTTCAGTGAACCAGCCGTATATCATGATTATAAAAATAATCAGGGCCCATATTTGGTTGCGGTTCCAGCCCCCCATTTTTCCGATTTCATCTTTCAATTGCTCCATGGCCGGCGCCAGGGAGGTGATGCGGGGTTTAAAACGCCAGTTTACCAAAAACCATGTCACCGGGATCAAAATAAAAACATAGGGCATGCAGTAGGTGACCCATTGAAAGTAGCCGATATCAAATCCGAACATGTCGGTAAGATAGGTCATCATGATGACATTTCTGGCGCCGCCGGACGGAGCTCCCGGTCCGCCGATATTACAGGCCATGGCGATGGCGATCATCAGCATCTTGGCCAGTTCGGGATCTTCCGGCACCTCCCGGGTCAGACTGTTTTGGTACAGCAGCATACCGATGGGAAGAAACATGGCCGCCAGGGCATGATCGGAGATAAACGAGGCCAGGGGACTGATGATGACAAAGAATATCAGGGTGATCCATTTTACGTTGGGTACGGCCAGTTTTTTAAACATCGCCAGACAAACGCGTTTGTCCACGCCGGTCTTAACAAAGGCCACCGCAAACATGAGACTGCCCATAATAAACCAGCAGGCATCGCTCCAGTAAAGCATGGCCACTTCCTGTCGGGAAGTGACCCCGGTGAAGACAAGGATCAGCCCGATGCAAAAGGCCACTCCCGGCAGCGGAATACACTCGGTTAAGAAACAAAGCACCACGAAAACGCCCATGGCAATAGCCACCTTGATGTGCCAGGCACCTTTATCCGCTTCTTTTTTGTCTTTGGCGGACAGCTCGTCATATTTGAGACCTTCCTTGCGCAGCTTGATGGCCTTTTTCATGAGGCTTGCAAAGGCTTCATCGCTGACATTCTCTTTGATGTAGCTATGGGCTTTGGTGAAGTTTTTCTGATCCGCCGAAATTTTGTATTTTTGGCACCATTTGAGATCGCGTTTCAAATACCGATCACGGGAAAGAGTCCCCATGCGCATGTTCTGTTCCATGATGCGGGCTGAAATCATTTGCCACTGTTCGACATCGGAACTGGGTTTGCCATACAGCGTCCGGGTGATATCATTTATCACGGCTTTGGGACCCACCCGGTATTCGGTACCCACATCTTTCATCCCATGGGGGGTCGGCAATACCAGGATGATAAAAAACAGTACCACCGGAATGATAAAAAATTTCCAGTCCACATATTTGTCATACCCCGTCGCTTTTTTCTTAGTCTTCTCTGTCATGGCAACATCCTCAAATGATTGAATATTCAATCTTCAATTTTCAATTCTCCGCCTC
Organism: Gammaproteobacteria bacterium; assembly: GCA_049190255.1. Classification (GTDB taxonomy): domain Bacteria; phylum Desulfobacterota; class Desulfobacteria; order Desulfobacterales; family JAFDCJ01; genus JAFDCJ01. The sequence continues at coordinate 6,872 of JAIVWA010000247.1, forward strand.
CGGCGGATCCGGG
>JAIVWA010000248.1:0-6882 GCA_049190255.1 Gammaproteobacteria bacterium
GGTTTCGCCCTTTGAGATCATGTCCCGGCAGATGCTTGATTTTCGTAGGTTGGGTAGAGGTACGAAACCCAACATTATCGATGGGGCTCTACCCAACCTACCAAAAAACGTACTTTTCGTTCAGGCACTAATTAGTTTGGACGTGATCTGAAGTTTTGAAATCTCTTCGCGGCACTACGGTATAATTGGTAAGATAGATAAGAGGAGCATTAAATTTCTTTTTAAGATTAAATATAGATTTATAACCCCAGGTAGGTTTTACGCAGCACTTCATCCTGCATTAATTGGTTGCCGCTGCCCTCGGCGATTATCTTCCCGGAAGACAGCACATAATTGCGATCGGCCATGGCAAACACCACACTGACCTCCTGCTCGACGAGCAGCAGGGTGATTCCCATTTTGCGAATCTCGTTGATCTTATTAAATACTTCTTCTTTAATGATCGGCGCCAGGCCGGTGGACGGTTCGTCGATACACAAAAGTTTGGGGTTGGACATCAAGGCTCTGCCAAGCGCCAGCATCTGCTGCTCACCGCCGGACAGGGTGCCTGATATTTGCTTGGATCGTTCCTTAAGCGTTGGAAAGAGTTGATAGACGTTCTCAAAGTTTTGTTTAATCCGGTGTTTATCTTTCACCAGATAGGCGCCGGCATAAAGGTTATCAATGACGGTCATTTCCCGAAAAGGTCGTCTCCTTTCAGGACAGTGAATTAACCCTTTTTGGGTGATTTTATGGGCCGGCACCTGCTCGATCGATTGGCCTTCAAAAGCAACCCTGCCTTCTAAAATAATGTCACCTTCAGTTGTACCTTGATGGATGCCCTTCTCCCAGATCACCAGGCCGGTGATGGCCCTCAGAAGCGTTGATTTGCCGGCACCATTGGGGCCCACCAGGCTGACCAGTTCACCTTTGTTGACGTGCATGCTGAGGTCATTGATGATCATGGCCTTGTCAAAGCAAACCGTTAGATTCGAAACTTCCAGCAGCAATTTACGTGCCTCCTTTTCCCAGGTAACATTCGATGACGTTTTTGTCGGCGCAAACAATTTCGGGTGGACCATCCGCTACCATGGTCCCAAAGTTCAGGACGATCACGCGGTCGGCGATCTTCATCAACTGTTGCAGCTTGTGCTCGATAATCACCATGGCCGGGCCTTCACTGTGCAGTCGGCCGAAACGCCCTCCTTTGTGTAATCGCTTAATTGACTTGGCCATGAGTTCTGTTTCGGCCGGGCTCAATCCCCCGAAAGGCTCATCAAGCAGCAGCAGCTCCGGTTCGGTGGCAATGGCGCGCGCCACTTCAAGGCGTTTGAGATCTCCCTGGGAAAGGGTTGCCGCTTTTTCAAGCGCCATATCCGAGATGCCGGCAAATTCGAGCGCGTCCATAGCCTTGGCTTCAATTCGTTTCACCCATTCGCCCCGTTTCATGGATCGGGGAGATAAACAAGACACCATGACATTGGCAATTATCGGCAGACGCCGAAACGGTCTCATGTTCTGAAAGGTACCGGCAATTCCAAGATTGACAATGTCCCAGGTTTTCATTCCGATAATTTTTTTACCTTTAAATTTAATCATGCCGGCATCCGACTTTAAAATTCCGGTTATCAACCTTAACAGCGTGGTTTTCCCGGCGCCATTCGGCCCGATAAGCCCGATGATTTCATCGCGCGCCATACTGAAACTGACAGCACTGACAGCTTTTAACCCACCGAAACTCTTGGAAATAGTATCAACTTCCAAAAAGGGTGTACCCATTTCAAATTTCCTCCGCCTCTTCTCTCAACTCTCGCCGTGAGACTTTCCCCACATCTGTTTTCGGAAGTTCGCCTCTAAACTCGATAATACCCGGCACCTTGTAATGGGCCAGGTTCTGGCGGCAAAATTCCATGATTTCTTCCTCGGAGACCTTGCCCCTGGCCTCACCTTGCAAAACAACATAGGCTTTGATTATATTGCCGACCTTGGGATCCGGCACACCGACGACACCGGCCGCTTTAATCTGGGGATGCTTGTACAGAACCTCTTCAACATGTCGGGCAAACACGGAATAGCCTTTATATTTAATCAGATCTCGCTTGCGGTCAAAGAAATAAAAATAGCCCTCCTCATCCATCCTGACCAAATCACCGGTCCGCAGCCATTTTTTTCCATCGAACTCAATAAATGTTTCCTCATAACTTTCAGGGCGTTTCCAGTAACCTTGCATAATGTTGGGACCATTGAGTATCAGTTCACCCACTTCGTCTACCGGCATGAACTCCGTGCCGTCCACGTCAATGATGGCGGCGTTGACACCGGGCAAAGGCACTCCGAAAGAGCCCGATTTGGGTCTGTCAAAAGGTGTGCTGTGACTGACGGCAGTGGTTTCAGTCATACCGTAACCTTCCAAAATTTTTGAATGGGTACGTCTTTCCCAGCCTTCGATCGTGGATTGGTGAAGGGTATCTGCCCCGCAGGCGATTAGCTTAAGCCGTTTCCAGTTGACCCGATCGGTTTTCTCATATTCTTTCAGATATTCAAACAAAGTGGGAACACCATAAAAGCCGGAAGCTTCATAACGCTCCATGGCTGTAAGAATATCATCAATATCCGGAGTAGTGAAAAGCACGATGGTGGCTCCCTGGGCCAAACCATTGAGCATCACGACAACCTGACCATAAATATGGAAAAACGGTAAAAACGCGATAATTTTTTCCCGGCCTTCCTCAAATATGGGCCAGAAAGACAGGGTCTGCATCATGAGCGCTACCATATTGTAATGGGTTAAGACGGCGGCCTTGGGAAGCCCGGTCGTCCCGCCGGTGTACGGCAGGACGGCAATGTCTTGCGCTGGATCAATTGTGATATCAGGTTTTTGGTCCGGGGAACTTTTTATCAAATTTTTAAATACGAGTAGGCCTGCCTGTTGGATATGTTCCGGTGTCGGCACTTGCATTCCGCTATATGCTTTGCCCAATGCGCTTTTACCAAACGCGCGTTTGAGGGTCGGAAGATAGTCGCCGATGCTTGACAGGATGATATGGTCCAAATCGACATTGGCTTTATCAACGTTGTCATAAAGGATGTCTTCGCAGATTATCGTTTTTGTTTCACTGTCCTCTAACTGGTGTTTGACTTCCTGGCTGGTGTAAACCGGGCTGATGGGTGTGACCTTGGCACCGATTTTTAGGGCACCGATATAAGCAATGACATATTGGGGACAATTTAACAGATATAAGGCCACCGTCTCCCCCTTGGCCACTCCGAGATCTGCCAGCGCTGCCGCAAATCGATCGGTCAACTTTTTTAATTCTCCATATTTGATCTTTTTGCCGTAGAATATCAGCGCCGCCTGACCACTGTATTTATCCGCCATCTCGTCGAATAATTGCGGCACGGATTTCCCGGGGACTTCCACTTCATGGGGAACACCTTCCGGATAGTACTTTAACCAGGGTTTGGACATGTAAACTTCTTTTGGTTCCATATGGGTCGATTCTCCTCCGCAGTTTATTAGCTCATATTCCTAATGGTTTTTTTCTGTCTCCCTTAAACGTTTATAGTAGCGGGGGAATTCAACTAAAATGGACAGAATTCCATAATTTTAGGCACTTTAGGCATTTTAGCGCATTTTAGGCATTTAGAAGTCAGATGTCAGAAAATTAAGACTCAATTAATTTCTACTATGAGCTAACAGCCATCACCTATAAGCTGAACGGTTCAGTGCATCGATGTGGCGCAGATTCGACAGGTTTTACGCGTAGCCACGTTGCGAATCTTGCACCTCGGGCACTCATTTTCGATTTTATCCCTTAGCCATGGCAGCAAACCCTGGGGCATAAAACGCAATATTAGTAAAATGACGATGGCAAACATTAGCATTCTGAGTTCCGGCCAAAATCGAAAAAATTCCAGCAGGGGAAACAGGATAAAGACCGCTCCAACCGGTCCCCAGATCGTCACCACTCCCCCAAAAACCGACCAGATAACTACCTGGAACGACATGGACACTTCCAGGGTTGAGGGACCGGCAATCCGCATGAAATGGGCATACAATCCACCGGCTATTCCGGCGAAGAAACCGCTGAGACAAAATGCCATCAGCTTGTAGCGGGTGGTGTTGATGCCGGAAGCGCGCACCGCAACCTCATCCTCCCGGATGGCATGAAAAATAATCCCGATATTGGAATCGGTTATTTTCCACATAGCCACTACCATGACAACCATAACGACCACGGTAATATAGTACTGAGAAACCCGTGACCGGACGATGCGATCCAGACCGGATATACCCAGTTCCCCGCCGGTAATCTCCGGAATGGCAAACACAATACCCATTAAAATAATTGGAAATGACAGGGTGGTCAGTGCCAGATATGTGCCCCGGAGTCTGAGACAGGGAATGCCGACAATCAAACCCGCCAGTACGGCAACCAGGGCACCAAGCGGAATGCTTCCCCACGGCGGTAAGTGTAAGCGCTGGTTCAGCAATGCGGCCCCGTAAGCCCCGACACCAAAAAAAAGGGCATGACCAAAATTCATCTGACCGGTGAAACCGGACAACAGGTCCCAGCTGGCTGCAAAAATGGCGAATATACTGGTCAAAATCAGAATTCGCAACAAATAGGGATCTTGCGTAACCAGGGGTAATCCAAGCAATATCAAAATGAATGCTGCGACAACCATGCGACTGGGCAGAACGAGGACCTCACCTTTTATAACCGTAATTAATTTTCTAAGGTAGAAACGAATTAGATCCATGCCTATCTCTCTTCCTCAAACGCGATGCCGAATAAGCCTTCCGGCCGGATTAACAGTACCAATATCATGATGGAAAGGGCCACTGAACCTTTCAGAAACGCGCCCATGGGAATCAGGAAAACCACTGCTGCTTCGGCGAATCCAAGAATATAGGCAGCGAAAAAACTCCCTTTAATGCTGCCCAATCCACCCAGGACGACAACCGCCATCATCATAATCAACGGATGCAACCACATAAACGGTTCCACGATGGTCAACGGTACGACCACCGCACCCGTGAAACCTGCCAGCGCGATGGATATACCGACAGTATACAGGGCCACCCGGCTCTCATTCATTCCCATGAGGTTGGCCACCTCCCTGTCCTGGGCCGTCGATCGGATAGCCAGGCCCAGCCTGGTCTTCATTAACAGGAGCCGGAGTGCGCCCAGAATGACCAGGGCCGCGATAAATGTAATCAGCTGCTGGTAGAAGACCTTTACACCAAAAATCGTAAAAAATCCCGGCATCAAAGCAGGCACACTGCGGTAGGCTCCGGAAAAAATAAGCAGCATGATCTCCTGCAGGGCAATGGCCAGAGCGATGGTCCCAATTAAGACTGCGGCCTCGTGCTCTCTGATAGGTGCGATAAATATCCAATAGGTGATCATACCCAAAAGGGTAACCACCGGCACTGCGATCAACATTCCCACGATCGGGTGATATCCCATATTGTAGGTCACAAAATAGATACAATACGCGGCCACCATATAAAAAGCCGTATGCGCTATGTTCACAATGCGCGCAACGCCAAATATCAGAGAAAAACCAATAGCCAATAGCGCATAGGTACTCCCGTTGATCAGGCTGGTAATGATAATATCCAGAATCATGCAACCTCACTCTCGGTGTAAAAATCATGCCCCTCCCGCTTGGCAGGGAGGGGCAGGTTTAACTGATGTCTTATTTTTTATATTTCTCAATGATCCACGGTGCGATCTTATAAGGAACAATCCCTTTATAGGTAATTTCAGGCGCTTCCTTGGAGGCCTTCCATTTGTTGGGCCAGACGCCTACCTGCTTGCCATCCTGCCATTGAACCCCCAGGCTGGTCAGATAACCCGGACCCCACTTCAGATCATGGAGCGGACGACCCTGCTCGTCCTTGAGATAAGCTACCTTGCCCCCGGGTACCAGATACTCACGGACTTCCATGACTTTTACAAGTCTGTCCGCGTTTAAAGTTCCGGTCATTTCGATAGCCGGCACGATGAAGTACTTAATGGCAGCATAGGTATCTGCGGTGTACGTCGGCTGTTCACCGAATCTTTTGATATATGTATCTAAAAACGGTCTCGTAAGTTCATTCACTTCAACATAGCGATTATAGGTATTCAGGGTCATGACATAATTTCCCTGTCCCTGGGTCGCCTGCCAGAAACCTTCCTTCTGGGCTTCGACATTGATACCCACCTGAGCTGCCGGAATTTTGAGCTCGCCGGCCTGCCGGGCAAAAGGAATTCCCACGGAAGAAGAAAAGAAGGTTAAAATCAGATGGGTGTCCGCCCGCTGTATGGCTGAAAGTTCCGCCATTACGTCGGTTGCCACCGCCGACGGGCGCCAGATACCGGAAATTTCCATACCCAATTTGGGGATAAATCCTTTAGCTGCTGGAATTAACGGATCGGCCCACATGGCTTTTTCAGCGACCACAGCCACTCTTATTTTAGGAATATTCAAGGATTTTTTAAGTATCGCACCCACCGTTGCCATTTGAATAAAAGCCGTTCTGACCAAAAACTTGGAATTGAAAGGAGTCCCTCTAAAAAAGTATTTATAAGTTTCATAATCTTTGGCTACCCGGGTACAAAGTTCGGGATGAGCAGCGCCGACACCGATAAAAATCTTTTTGTAGTCCATGGCGATATCCTGCATGGCAAGCACCGCCTCGCTTCTGAAACCGCCTACCACAAAATCCACCTTGTCCCTTGTCATCAGGCGTTCCATGGCATTGGTGGCATCCATAACGTTTAAAAATTCATTAGAATCGGCTTTGACCAGTTCGATTTTCATGCGGCGGGTACCGACTTTGACACCCCCTTGGGCGTTGATTTCATCGGCCGCCATAACTGCGCCGTTCCAATGACCTTTACCCTGAAC
>JAIVWA010000249.1:0-6876 GCA_049190255.1 Gammaproteobacteria bacterium
TGATTTATAAATCAATGATTACACCAACCCAACGCACTATGCATGGCAGGCGGGTATTCGCTTTTCCAAAGTTTCTTTTTCGATTAGACTGGCCGCTTTTCAGGCCAGGCGGCGCTGAACCCTGACCCTTTAACGGTTAAATAAAGCATATCACGGTAGGCTTTGAGAGGTCAAAGGACATCCGACCTTGAGCGTCCGGATCTGATCTTTTTGTTGTTTAGACTTGCCAATTTGAAAAACAAAAAATATTATGTTCTAATATGGATTGCCAGGAGCAAAATTAAAACCAGAAACCCTGTTTGTGCCTCAGACCCTGTTGTCCGTTACGGGACCATTGGGGTTGAATTCGGATAATTAATTAGGCGATTTATTATCAATTTAGGAGGGTGACAAAAAAATGAACCGCGCATTGGATAACAAAACCAAACTTATCTTGATCTTGCTGTCGGCCGCCGTTTGGGTGTTGACTTCGTGTGCCGGACATCAGCTGGAGGTGAAACCTATCTCCAAATCTGAAAACCCGCAACAAATTATCAATCAATTGGACAATGACATCGCGATGGCCCGCAAAAATCAAGTTAATGTGCTCGCACCGACCTGGTTTGAAAGAGCTGATAATTCTCTTAATGCGGCCAAAGAAGGCCTTGAGGAAGGGGGGCTGCTGGCAGAACTTCTTGAAAACGTCGCCACCGGACGGGCCCAGCTTCAGAGGGCTGAAGAGATTGCCCAAACATCGCGGTCGACCATTCCGGATGCGATCAAAGCACGGGACCTGGCAAGGGCTGCCGGGGCTCCCAATTTTGGAAGTTTTTATACCGATGTAGAAAAGAGATTTCTGGCCCTTAGCGAAGCGATTGAAAATGGCAACCTGGGATACGCCAGACGAAGTCAGGCGAGGGTTACCGAACAGTTTCGACGGATTGAATTACGTGCCATAAAAATCCAGACCATCGGCGAAGTCCGCAGACTTATCAAAGATGCCAGAAATAAGGGCCTTCAGAAAATTGCCCCTCAATCATACGCTGCAGCGCAAAAGAAGCTGACTGAAGCAGATGCCTTTATTACCGAAAACCCATACCAGAAGGAAAAAATGCACCATCTGGCAGCCGAGGCACTTTTCATGGCTCGCCGGATACACGTGGTTGCAGATCAGAGTGTCAAAGTGGAAAACATGGAACCCGAGCAAATTACACAGTGGGCGGAGGGAATTTTATTCCAGACCACCCAACGGCTTGGCGCTCCGGATATGCGGGATCGGTCTTTTGACGATCAGATCGAAAATATTCTGGCAACCATTTCTGCCCAGCACACTGATCAGGAATTTCTGATTGACAACACCAAAAAACAGCAGGTGGAAATCGAAAAATTGCAAAAGACGATCGCCAATCTGGAAGGCCAAACCATCAAGGAACAGAAAGAAAAGGAGCGGCTGCTGGCTGAAAAACGATTCAATGAGAAGCTCAGCGGCATCCAGCACTATTTCAAACCCCAGGAAGCGGAAGTGTACAAAAAGCAAAACCAGGTGATCATCCGTTTAAAGGCCATGCAGTTTCCGGTGGGGCAAAGTGTGATTCTACCGGGAAATTACACCTTGCTCAGCAAGGTTCAAAGTGCCATCCGCACCTTTGGAGAACCGGACGTCATCATCGGCGGTCACACCGACAGTACCGGATCCGAGAGTTTAAACGAACACCTCTCCCAGCAAAGAGCCGATGCCGTACGACAGTACTTCGTGGCCAACGAAACGCTGCCGTACGAAAAAATCATTGCCGTAGGCTACGGCTCCATGCGCCCGATTGCATCCAACGCAACCCGGAGTGGTCGCGCAATGAACCGACGCATCGATATCATTATTACGCCCGAAGCCGGCCAAAGAAAAGCATTGCGCCCTTAAAACGGCCGTATCTTTTATTTGAGGTGGGAAAAATGGGCTTCGGATATTTCCATCTTCAGTAAACCGATCAATCCTTGTCTACTTTATAAACCCGGCAAAGCAGCCCCCTTAAATTCAAAGAACCTGTTTCCGGACTATCCAGAGATTGATCGTCGAAGAGAAGGTTGATGTTGGACGCCTTCCATCCGTGCAACTCATATTTTGCTTCTTCGGGAAACCACCAGCCGAAATCAGCACAAACCACCCGGGGATGCAAACTTTTCGAAAGAAATGCCTTCTGTTTCACCCGCCCCTGTTTGGTTTCAATGTAAACCCAGTCGCCGTCCGCAATAGAATTTTCGGCCGCCGTGTCCGGATGAAGATAAATCACCGGTTCCGGATGTCCCTGCCGTAATGACTTGATCTGCCTGCCGCAGGAATGCAGATAGTATATGGATTTTTTGGTTGTCAAAATCAGGGGATAGGTCTGCGCTAAGTCGGGCTCACTTAAAGGCGAATCCGGCGGTTCCCGGTAGATGGGCAGGGGGTCAAAACCCCAGGACTCCAGTTGGTTGGAATACAGTTCCACCTTGCCGGACGGGGTCTCAAAACCGCTTTTCTCATATTTGCGGTATGCGGTTGCACCGGCAACCACGCCTTTATTCTTAAACTCATTAAAGGTTAAGCCGGTTGGCTTTAAAACCTCATCGAGCAAGTCATTGCTATTATTCCAGAACAGGTCCTGTAACCCCAGGCGTGAAGCCAGCCCGCTGGTGATTTCAAAATCCGACCGGCATTCAGCGATCTGTGCCACTTTTTGTTGGACTTGAGCAAAAGGATAATAGGGCGGGGCAACAACACTGTCATACTCAAGAAAGGTGGCGGCCGGCAACACAATATCCGCCAGGGCTGCGGTGGGAGTCATAAAAAAATCGGAAACCGCTAAAAAATCCAGTTTCTTGAGGGCTTGATAAGTCCGATCGGCATTGGTGTACGTCAGAAGGGGGTTGGATGCATGGACATAGAGGCCGCGAACCGGATAAGGATTTTCATCAATAATAGCATTTATCAGACTTTTTGGCAGCACACGCCGAAAGGGGGGCAGCTGGTTTTGTTCGGCGCCGATCCGTTTCGCCCATACCTGCGGTCCGATCCGATGGCGCAAAGTGATATCAGAAGCCCCCTGTCCGGCCAGGGGATAAGATGGTAACAGGTCACCACCGATCACGTCGAGGTTGCCGGTTATGGCCCTGAGGATCGAAATGGCCCTGGCCGTCTGAAAACTGTTAACCCCATGATCCACGGCATTACCCCATTGGATAACGGCCGGTTTGGAACGGGCATAAAATCCGGCGGCTTCTTCAATCTTCTCCGGGGCCAGCCAGGTTATTTGAGAAACCGTTGCGGGTGGGTATTTGCGAACATGATCTTTAAGGCGATTAAAACCGACTACAAAATGCTCGACAAAATCCCGATCATAGAGTTTCTGGTCAATAATCACATGAATCATTGCCAGCGCCAGGGCAAGATCCGTACCCGGCCGCAGCTGAAGCCAGGTGTGTGCTTTTTTAGCGAGCAGCGTCTGGACCGGATCCACAACAATCAGTTCGGTCCCGCCTTTGAGCTGCCGAACGGTTCTAAAATGCTCTCCGATACGGGTTTCAACAAGATTGGCACCCCAAACAACGATACAGGCAGGCCCGCTTTCATAATCGGGAACCGTATAAGAACCGCAGGTCATTTTCGAGGCAAAAAGCCGCGGTAGAAAGCAAATATGGCCGGTTGTTGAAAAATTAGGGGTTCCAAAAGCATTGGCCAGCCGCTCGTTATAGTTATCGATCAAACCCTTGGCCGATCCCTGTATAAAAGCCACCTGTTCCGGCCCATATGCATCCCGGATGCCGGCCAATTTATCCGCGATGGTGCCCAGCGCTTCATCCCACGATATCCGGGTCCATTGGCCGCGGCCCTTTTCTCCGAGTTGCTTCAGAGGATGGGTTAAACGCTCCGGGTGGTACAGGAGTTCAACCGCGGCCCGCCCTTTGGGGCACAGGACACCATAATTTACAGGGCTGTCAGGGTCTCCTTTTAGGGCTGTAACCTTCCCATCTTCAACCTGAATTAATACCCCGCAGGCAGCAAAACACATGCCGCAGGTGCTTTTGACTATTTTTGGTTCAGCCATATAGAATGTTGCCCCGCATTAAAATGATGTTAGAATAAATATCTTTACTGTATCCGGATATAAGCTATTGCTTGAATAAAAATCAAGGCACTTATCCGGAAAGTCCAAGTTACCATAAAAAAACCCCTGTGGGAGCGGCTTCCAGCCGCGAAATTAAATGATCGCGGCTGGAAGCCGCTCCCACAACCAATACAACTTGTTCTTTCCAGATAACCGGATAAGTAAATTCGTGATCGAATTTACGAATCGATGGATTACGCAATGTGTGTATTCAAGATCACATCCTTTGTTTGAGATTTGGATTTTCGGTCATTGGATATTATTTGTAATTTGTGATTTGTGATTTGTTTTTTCCGGTTTATCCGGGTTAGGTATTTCAAGTATTATCCAGCCATTCGTTTATTCTTTCAACAGGCAGATGATCTCCAATATCCTTGCCGTAATAGGCCACCTGAACGGTTAGATCCGGGCCGATCAGAAAATCGGCGGGGACCATCGATTTTATTCCTTCCATCTTACCCGGCAAAAATCCCTTCCTTAAAGCCGACACCACCGATGATAACCTGAGAGAGCCCTTGATAAAACCAGGCCAGGAGGATTCGATGCCATATAGCCGGTATAAAATTCTTTGCGGGTCGGCAATTACGGGAAAGGGGGCATTCTGCTTGCCGGCGTATTTGAGAATGCTTTCTCTGGGGGACTGGAAGATGGCAACCAGGTGCAAATTTTTTTCAACAAATAAGGGGTGTTGCTGAATCAGATGGTGCACTCTCAAATTGCACAGGGGGCAGGCGGCATAGCGGTAAAAGGACAGCATCAGCCGTTTGCCCTTATAATCGGGGAGAGCCACGGTATTGCCCAAAATATCTTGACTGGTAAAATTCTTTGCCGGTTGGCCGGGTTGGATTCTCATTTTGCTGAGTCCTGGGGCCCTTAGTGGTTAGTGGCCTTTATCTGACAACATGTTGTAAGGAACGCAAGGTTTCGGGTTAGGAGTCAATAAAAAAATCAGCCTAGAATATATTTATATTGTTTGGCAATGTCAACTAGTGCCATGTCCTGCAAATAATTTACAAAACGTTGGTAAAAAAAATACCATAAGAATTTAAAAGCTATGATTGCTTTCTGTCTTTCCCGCGAAGGCGGGAATCCAGAAAATATAGTGTTTCCTGGACTCCCGCCTGCGCGGGAGTGACGGGCTGTCGACAGGCTCGCAGTAATTAACTATTGTAAGTTATAGGGGCTTTAAATTAGGAGCAGGATTGTGAGGATCAGCAAAAAGTACAGGATTAATATGGCATATGCCGGCAGCCACCGGCGTTCTTCTTTGAGCAGGTCGGTGCCGCGCAGGACATAGCGCGAGATGTCGGCTGAGCGGGGCGACCGATCCGTCAGGGCGATAGAAAAGGACACACCGGCGGCGATCAGAAAACCGGAAAGGCTCCACCACATCCAGTAGACGCCGGGCATAGTCAGCCATAATAACAGGTTAAAGCCCACCCCGCTTAAAATCCCGGCGGTGACACTTCTGGCGGTGGCTTGCCTGGATAATACCCCGACCACAAACGCTGCCAGTATGGGTCCGTAGAAGGCCGAACCGATTTTGTTGATGGATTCAATTACAGTTCCAGAGATACCGCCGACCAGAAAAGCAAAACCGGTGATCAATATCCCCCAGCCGACGGTGGTCAGCTTACTGATCAGCAGCAAGCGGTCTTTGTTTTTCAGGCGGGGGGCGATAAAATCATGCACGGTGGATGCCGACAGCGAATTCAAGGCGGAATCAAGGCTTGACATGGCGGCTGACATCAGTGACGCAAAAATCAATGCCCGCAGTCCCTGGGGCAGATAAAGTAAAATAAACTGCGGCACCAGATAATCGGGTTTATTGTAAGGGACACTGGAACTTAAATCAGGCGAGTACTCGTAAACGGCCAGCATGACCATGCCGAGCAGCACGTAGAGGATTGTCAAAGGAAAGCGTGCAAATCCGTTGAGAAGCAGCGATTTTTTGGTGTCGGCAGTGGAGGCCGCCGACAGTTCGCGCTGCACCTGGCTCTGATCGGTGCCATAATAGGATGTGTAAAGAAAGATACCGCCGAATAAAAATGGCCAGAACGGAACCGATGCGCCGGCGCCTGCCAGCCCGAATGAGGGATCGATGGCGATGCGCCGGGACTTTGGGAAAGAGGCCCAGACATCATCCAGGCCACCGACGATGTCTGCAGCGTAGACGATGCAGACTACAATGCCGCTGAGCAGGACCACCATCTGAATCACATCGGAGTACACCACAGCGGTAATGCCGCCAATGGTGTCATAGATCACCGTCACCACCCCGATGATTAAAATGGTTAGCCACAGCGGAATTCCCAGGCAAACCGCAAGCACAATTCCGCTGGCGTAGACCCCTACACCGGTTGCCAGCCCCCGGCTGACGAGAAATACCCCGCTGACCAGATAGCGCACCGATGGGCCGAAGCGCCACTCCAGGTACTCGTAGACGCTGACCAGTTTAAGCTTGCGAAAAAAGGGAATCAAAAAGACCATAACCAGGATGATCGCCAGCGGTACGGCCAGTTCATACTGCAGCCATGTCAGTCCGCCGCCTTCTTTCAGCGCCACAAAGGCAGGAATGGAAATAAAGCTGATGGCCGATGTCTGGGTGGCCATGGTTGAAATCCCCACGGACCACCAGGACAATTTCCGCCCCCCCACAAAATAGTCTTCTTCATTTGACTGGCCTCTTCCCAGATAGACACTCAGTCCGATCATTGCGCACAGGTAGACAACGATGATGAACCAGTCAAGGGAATTC
>JAIVWA010000250.1:0-2942 GCA_049190255.1 Gammaproteobacteria bacterium
ACGCTGGTTCCCGCCAGGACCGTTTCAATCATCATCCTGGTTTCAGGCCAGTTCTTTTCAGGAACAAACTGATCCATCTTTTTGCCCAGTTGCTCTTCGAGCGTCCACCCGAAAACCCTGGTGAAGGCCGGGTTAAAAAAAATCACTTTGCCGTCAATGTCATAGAGGACAAACGGATCCGGATTGGCTTCGAGCGCAGTCCGAAAGCGCTCCTCACTGTCTCGCAGCGCATCTTCGGCTTCTTTGCGCTGGAAAATACTTTGCAAAGCAGCTTTGCTTTCCCGCACCGATTCTTCTGTCCGCTGGTTCCGCTCCTTATCAACGCGATTTTTATCCAAGCCTTTCCTTTTTGACATCATATTCCTTTTAAACTATTAACTTATAACGAATAGCAGATAACTCCCAATTGGTTTTTAACTCAATTGGGATATTACCCTATTATAATTAAAAAATGATTATGGCCCCTTGTCAATTGGAATAATAAATTCCTTGACAAAATTTTAATAAGTGATATTCACTAACCTAAATAAATCTATATTTTTTAAACTTTAGTGCATTATTTTGCATAAAAAAGTAAATGTCACTAACCCATTTATTTGTAACACCTGATTTTTCAGAGCGGAGTAATTAAAAAACACTGTTAAATCGATGTTAAATTTTTAGGCAAAGGGATCAGAAATTATGTCATCAAAACCCATTTTAGTTCAAAAGCAAGATAAAATCGCCACCCTGACATTAAACCGCCCCGAAGTGATGAATGCCATGAGCAAAGATATGATAGTGGGCCTGTGGGACGCCGTAAAAGATCTGGCTGCCGACGAAAGCGTCCATGTGGTGGTTCTCAAGGGCGCCGGGGATCACTTCTGCTCCGGTGCGGATATCAATCTTTTCTCTGAAGGCATACCAGCGGATGAGTGGCTGGTTGCCATGAAGGGAGTGGGCAAAATCGTGAGAACCTTGCGGGAGATGCCCCAGCCGGTGATCGCCATGCTCAAAGGCGTCGCCGTAGGCGGCGGTGCAAACCTGGCCCTGGCCGCAGACTTTGTGGTGGCAGCCGAAACTGCCAGGTTCTGTGAAGTCTTTGTCAACATCGGACTCATTATGGATTACGGCGGGCACTATTTTCTACCCCGACTGGTCGGGCTCACCCGGGCCCGGGAATTGGCGCTGCTCGGAGACGAAATTGACGGCCGTACCGCCGCTTCGATAGGTCTGGTCTACAAAGCAGTGCCGGAAACACAGCTCGAGCAGGAGGTAGAAAACCTGGCCAATACACTGGCTCAAAAACCACCGTTGGCATTGAGGTTGATCAAAGAGGGGCTCGAGAACAGCTTTGACATGTCCCTGAAACAGGTCCTGGACTGGGAAGCAGCCCACCAATCCATTGCGCTGCAAACACCGCAGCATAAAGAGATCGTCAAGCTATTCCTGGAGTCAAAAAAGGGCCAAAGCTAAATGAAAAGAACGGTTGACTAGTTGATTGGTTGAATAGAAAAGAAATGGGGTTGATTAAGTTGAAAGGATTAGAAAAAAGATAGTTGATAGGTTTACTGGGTGATTAGTTGATTAAGCTTGAAGGACATCTATTCAAACCAGTCAACTTATTCCGCTCAGTCAACTCAATAAACTCAACGAACTCAACGAACCAATCAACTCAATCAACTTAATAAACCCAGTCAACTTAATCAACTTAATCAACTGAATCAACCACCCGGAGGGTACAGACTGGAGGGTACAGATGGCAGTCAAATCCAAATCCGCAACCCAGATTTATTTCACCAAAGACCACGATATGGTTCGCAAGGCGGTAAGAGAATTTGTTGATAAAGAGATCAATCCCTACATGGACGAGTGGGAGGAGAAAGGTGAGGCGCCGCTTCACGATCTGTTTAAAAAAATGGGCGATCTCGGATTTCTCGGGATTCGCTATGATTCCAAATACGGCGGCCAGGGAATGGATTACTGGTACGATACCGTCTTTTTGGAAGAACTCGGGCGTATTCACGGATCCGGGATTCCCGTGGCCATTGCTGTTCAGACCCACATGGCGACCCCGGCCATTTATGAATTCGGCAGCGATTACTTAAAAGAAACCTATCTGATGCCCGCCATTGCAGGTGATATGGTTGCGGCAATTGCGGTGACCGAACCCGGTGCCGGATCAGATGTCAGCGCCATCCAAACCACGGCAGAAAAGGATGGAGATTCGTATGTCCTCAACGGATCCAAAACCTTTATCACCAACGGAACCCAGGCTGATTTTTTAACCCTTCTTGCCCGCACCAGTGATGACCCGGGATATCACTCTTTCAGTTTATTCGTTGTCCCCACGGATCGACCGGGATTCTCTGTCAGCCGCAAGCTGGACAAAATGGGTTTGCGCAGCAGCGATACAGCCGAGCTCTTTTTTGACGACCTCAAAATACCGGCCGAAAACCTGATCGGCAAGGAAGGGGAAGGTTTTATCCTCCAGATGGGGCAGTTTCAGCATGAGCGTTTCTCGGCCATTCCGATGTGCTATATAGCGGCCGAGGAGATGATTGCCATGACGGTGGAGCATATCCGCAATCGTATCGTCTTCGGCAAACCATTGATTACCAAGCAGGTGCTGCGGCACCGGCTGGCTGATTGGCAAACCGAAATCGAATGTCTGCGGCAGCTTACCTACCATATCGTGCGCATGAAAGAAAAAGGCCTGGATGTTATGCGGGAAATTTCTATGGGAAAACTGTACGCCTCCCGGGTCATCCAGGAGGTTGCGGACGGTTGTTTGCAAATGCACGGCGGGCTGGGATTTATGAATGAGATGTTGATATCGAGGTGTTATCGGGATGCCAAACTGATCTCAATCGGCGGCGGTGCGGATGAAATTATGCGGGAGATAATAGCCAAGGTTGAGTTGGGATAGCCAGGTTGATTAAGTTGATTGGTTGATTAGTTGA
>JAIVWA010000250.1:2951-3284 GCA_049190255.1 Gammaproteobacteria bacterium
TTGGGATAATCGGGTGTCAGGTGTCAGGTGTCAGGAAAGACGCAGCGACAACGAGGAATTGCATGGTTATTCACGTTTTGAATCCCTGGAGGGATTAGGGAATATAGGACAATTTATTACCGGAGATAGTGCGAAACTCAGGGCGCACATCTTAATACTAAAGTTATCGGGAATCAGATTTCAGCATTTGCGCCCCTTTCAACTGACACCTGAAACCTGACACCTGAAACCTCTTATGGGGAATATACTTCATCAAGGGGACTCGGGAATTCCAAAATGAAAAAAATATATAACTCCGCTAACAGCATCTACTTCACCAAAGACCACGACATG
>JAIVWA010000250.1:3293-6861 GCA_049190255.1 Gammaproteobacteria bacterium
TTTCCGAGCGCAGGCTCGGAAAAAGCTTAGACGCCTTATGGCGGAATCTTTTCAACCTTTGAACTCTGAACCTTGAACCTCTGAACCAAACTATCTGAAACCAACTAATTGAATAAAAATATTAATCCTGAAGTCGAAAGAATTCCAAAATGAAGAATGGAAACAGCATCTACTTCACCAAAGACCACGACATGGTGCGACGGGCAGTCAGCGACTTTATAAAAAAGGAAATCAATCCCCATGTGGATCAATGGGAAGAAGATGGAATTGCACCGCTGAAGGAGATCTTTAAAAAAATGGGCGATCTCGGATTTCTTGGAATCCGTTATGATCCCCAATACGGCGGCCAGGGCCTCGATTATTGGTATGATACTGTCTTTTTAGAAGAGTTGGGTCACATACAGGCACTCGGATTATCGGTTGCCATCACCGTACAAACCCATATGGCAACGCCTGCCATCGCTGAATTCGGCAATGACCATTTGAAAGAAACTTATCTGAAAGCCGCCATTGCCGGCGAGATGGTCGGTGCCATCGCCGTGACAGAATCGGGCGCCGGATCCGATGTGGCCGCTATCCAGACCACCGCCAGAAAAGACAAGGGCAGCTACATCATCAACGGCTCAAAGATATACATCACCAACGGTACCCAGGCAGATTTCTACACGCTTCTGGCCCGAACAAGTGATGAACCCGGCTATCACTCGTTTAGCCTGTTCGTCGTACCGGCTGATTTGCCCGGTTTTACCGTCGGCCGAAAACTCGACAAACTGGGGATACGCATCAGTGATACGGCCGAGCTTTTTTTTGACAATGTCAGAGTCCCGGTCGAGAATCTGATCGGCAAGGAAGGGGAAGGTTTTATCTGCCAGATGATGCAGTTTCAGCATGAACGCTTCTCCCTGCTGCCGTTCGCGTGCATTGCCGCCAGAGATATTATCGACATGACGGTTGAACACATCCGCCAGCGGGTGGTTTTCGGAAAGCCTTTGATAAAAAAGCAGGTGCTGAGGCACAGATTGGCTGACTGGCTGACTGAAATCGAGTGTCTGCAGCAGCTCATCTATCATATTGTGCGCATGAAAGAAGCAGGTCTGGATGCAACCCGGGAAGTGTCGATGGGAAAGCTCATTGCCAGCAAAGTACTGATTAAAGTGGCCGATGGGTGCCTGCAGATGTATGGCGGTCTGGGATTTATGAATGAAATGCTCATCTCAAGATACTACCGGGATGCCCGCGGCCTGGCCATCGGCGGCGGAGCGGATGAGGTGATGAGTGATGTGATTGCGAAGCTCGAGGGATACTAGTGCGCATGGGGCATGGCGCATGGCTCAGGCGCCCGGTTTAAGGTAAAGGGTATAGGGTGTAAGGTAAAGAAATAGATCGGAGAGCCGGAGACGATGAAATTTGGTGAAAAAGCATTAACCGTTTCCCAAGTTCTGCAGTTCGCAGTTTACCTTAAACCTTATACCCTGTACCTTATACCATTTCTATATTGAAAGGAAAAACCATGCCAGCTGCGGCAAATAACACCGCAAAAATTTTAAAAAACAGACCCTTGCCGCCGGGGCGAATAAAAATTGCCCAGGCGCTAAAGTCATTGCTTGTAGAAAAAGAGTTCAGTGCCATCACCACTGCTGAAATAGCCAAAAATGCCGGTGTGACCGAAGCTTTGATTTATAAATATTTCAAAGACAAGCGTGATTTGCTTCACCAGGTATTAAGTGAGTACCTGGAACAGTATCGTACTCAAATGGACCAGGATCTCAAAGGAATTAAAGGGACACTCAATAAACTCCGCAAACTGATCTGGTTCCATATCAATGTTTATGCCACCAACAGGGTTTTTGCCAGAATACTTCTGATCGAAGTCAGAAACTATCCGGATTACTATAAAAGTGAAACCTATTCACGGGTGAAAGAATACAGCAATATTGTTTTGCAGATTATTGAGGAAGGAATTCGCGACAGGGAAATACGTGAGGACCTGCCCGCCAGGCTGATCAGGCATAGTATTCTCGGCAGCATCGAGCAGGTCTGTCTTTCCGGGATCACCTTCGGAAAAGAAATCAACCCGGATGAGCTGACGGAACAAATCTGTGAAATAATATTCCAGGGAATTGAACGCAAGAAAGTTATTTAACTTAATCAACTAATCAACTAAATTTACTCAATCAGCTACCCGGAGGGTACAGACCGGAGGTCTACGCATGGGAACATGGATGAACGGCTATCTGCAGAAACTGGCCGCCAACCGCAAAGAAAATCTCGAGGCCGGCGGTAAAGATCGCATTAAACTGCAGCACAAATTAGGCAAACTCACCGCCAGGGAGAGGATCGAACTTTTAGCAGACCCCGGGAGTTTTGAAGAAATCGGGTCTGTGGTCAGAGAATTTCGTATGGGTCTGGAAAATGATCCCAAACCGAGTCCGTCCGACGGCGTCATTATGGGTCCGGCCAAGGTAAATGGTAAGCCGGTGATGGTTTACGCCCTGGATTTTACGGTCATGTCGGGCTCAATCGGAGATCAGGGAGTCTGGAAAATTGCCGAACTGGTCCAAATGGCCGGGCAGGAGCGCATCCCCATCATCGGCATCTTCGACTCCGCCGGCTCCAGAATCAGCCTCAAGAATGGATACGTCGGACTCAATGGATTGGGTCGCCTCCTGAGAAACTACTGTCTCTACTCCGGTGTCATCCCCCAGATCGCCATGGTATTGGGACCCTGCACCGGTCCAATCGCCCAAATCCCGGTGTTGTCGGACTTTTCAATTTTTAATCAAAACACCGGATTTTTATGGTTCGGTGGTGAGATCAAATCGGATGATGCCGGTTCAGCTGAATTTCATATGCAAAAGAGCGGTCAGTGCGACCTTATGGCCGACAGCGATGAAGAGGCTATTCAGCTGGCCCGACAGCTCCTCGAATTCACGCCTCTGAATTGCTGGGAAAAGCCGACAGTGATTGAATCCACCGATGACCCCGCCAGGCAGGAGGAAGCCCTGCTCGATGTCATGCCCGATGATCCGAAATTCACTTACGATATTCACGAAATCATCGATCTGATTGTGGACCATGGGGAATTTTTCGAGTTAAAGGAAGATTTCGCGCCCAATATGGTTGTCGGCTTTGCACGCTTTGACGGCATACCGGTGGGAATAGCCGCCAGTAATCCGGATGAACTCAGCGGCATCATGGAGCCGAACTCATCCGACAAATACGACCGTTTCATCATGTTTCTGGACGCCTTTAATATCCCCCTGGTAAACTTGTCAGATACACCGGCCTTTCCACCGGGTGATAAGTGGGAGCGCATGGGGGTCATCAGACACGGCGCCAAAAACCTGCATGGTTATTCACACCTGACCAATCCTAAAGTAACCATCGTGCTGCGGCGCTCTTACGGCGGTTCGAACATTGTGATGGGCTGCAGTAAGATGGGACCGGATTTTATTTACGCCTGGCCGTCGGCCGAATTTGCCCCCACCGGACCGGAATCCATTGTTCAGGCTGTTTTTCACAAGGAGCTGGCCAAAGCCAAGGATGAAGGCAATTATGACGAGGTTTA
>JAIVWA010000251.1:0-6858 GCA_049190255.1 Gammaproteobacteria bacterium
TCGAGAAAGAATTGCGCGATTCCATCCAGGAGGTGTTTCCCGATCACGACATCAAATTCGATGCAAAGCCTGAAGAGGACGCAGACAAGGCGATCAACCTTTTCGGCAATAATCCTGAACTCAAGATGGGTATGAAGAATGGGTATCTCTGCTCAATTGAGCGGCAAGGAAGCGGAACTCGTCGCACGTTGCTTTGGACCGCCCTCAAAATCGTTTCTGAAAAGAAACGAAAGGAGAAGGACGAAGCCCGGCCACATGTACTTCTTTTAGACGAGCCAGAAATCTGCCTCCATCCAAATGCGATCAGGGAGGCCTGTAATGTTCTCTACAATTTGCCGTCGTCGGGAAACTGGCAGGTCATAGTAACGACACATTCGCCATGCTTCATTGACGTATCGAGAGACAATACGACTATTGTCCGGGTAGAAAGAGACAGTGCAGGTGCGATCAAAGGCACAACCATTTTTCGTCCAGCGCGTGCCCAGCTTGACAACGATGATAGAAAACGCCTCAAACTCCTCAATCTCTGCGATCCCTACCTTGCGGAGTTCTTCTTTGGTGGAAGGACGATCATTGTGGAGGGAGACACAGAATACACTGCATTTCACCACCTTAGGGCTCGCGTAAAAATAACTTCACATTTTTGATGGACAAATTGAGTAGTTCCAATTTGGCCTTGAGGTGTATCGTTTCAACATAATCTCTTTCATTTGTCGATCAGAAATCCTTATTCCCTTGAAGTATTGCTTTTTGTTGAGAAAAGCACGAATTTTCAGGCCGGTGGAGGTTTTAGTAGTGCGAATGAACTTCAAGACAGTTTCATAGTCCAATAAAGGTTGACCGGCCCAGTTGCTGCTAATGAAGGAAAACATACGATGTTCAATGGGATTCCACTTGGAAGAGCCGGGAGGATAATGACATACCTTGACCTGAAGGCCGAAAAGGTTGCAAAGAGCAACCTGTAACTGCTGTTTCCAAAGACGGATTCTGTAACCATTGCTTCCG
This sequence comes from Gammaproteobacteria bacterium, assembly GCA_049190255.1. Taxonomy (GTDB): domain Bacteria; phylum Desulfobacterota; class Desulfobacteria; order Desulfobacterales; family JAFDCJ01; genus JAFDCJ01. Next base: position 1,006 of record JAIVWA010000251.1, read on the forward strand.
CCACAATCGGCGAGAACGAGCAATCGATCAGCATCAGGGTAGTAGCGAGAACCGACTTTTTGCCACCATGTACGAATTGAATCTACGGCAAACTCAGAAGTGTCCCGGCTGGTGCCTACGCATACATAGCCCTCATTTCGAGTAATGTCATAGATCCCATAGGGGATTGCGGTACCTTTCGAGTCAGAGGGAAAATCATGATCCAAGACCTGTACCGGTTCTTGGCTCCATTTGCGTCCGGCTTGATGGAACGGCCCTATCAGTTCACGGCTTTTGGTATCAACGCTGATCACAGGCATTGTGTTGGCTTTATAGCTGCGTATCTGGCTGCGAATATAGCGAAACTGCAGATCTCGCTGCCGGGGATCGGGCGGTTTACTCTGCCCGGATTCAAGGCATTTAAGGTTCAATCGTAGAGAAAAGTTCATTTGTTTTAGCAATCGGCCTACTGTTTTGGCTGATACCCGGATGCCTGCGCGTTTCAATTGTTGGGCGATTTTAGCAGTGGTTTTGCGAGTCCACTTGCATCCGCTAACCGGATCACCGGCGGTTTCATGTTCCATAATGACAGCGATCGTGTCTAGGATGTCGGGCGTTTTTTTTCCTGCAAAATTCGACCGCCTCCTTTTGCCCGAACTCTTTTGGGACTCAAATCCCCGCTGATCAATTCCTGTCGCCCACGTGCTACGGTATGAGGATCCATACCAAGCAGCGAAGCGATGTAGGTATCACCACCGTGGCCCAGTTTTAGCGATTCAAGCCCGGCGTATAGCCTGCGTTGCCGTTCATCGAGCATGCTACAAAAAAGAATGACTATGGCTTTGGCTTCATCCACAGCCAGGTCGGGATTGGTAACGATAACAGACGCGAAGGACTTCTTTAAACGAAATTTACGAGCCGTTTCTTGCTTATGGGCAACAGCATTTTCAACAGATAGATAGACGTAGACCGAATCGAATTTTTTTCGCTGAAGCAGGTCGCAACGTACCAGATGGGTCAACGCATGTTTGGTTTTGACGTGCAAAATATCTTTGAGTTCGGCGGCACTATAGCCGGCCTCAGATTGTGTAACGAGAGTCTCTGCAGTTTTAAGCAAATTACCGAAGCGCGAAAACCAAACCGATCGGCAAGACCAAAGTCCAGACTCGGTAAATCGCGCAATGGACCGGAGAGTATAGAATTTTCCTCGATGCGAATAGCTGCTCAGATACTCCAGCTGTGCCAATTTTCGAAACAGCGTGCAACGAGCCGGATTACCGATTACTGCCTTGAGCTGATCAAGAGTAGCGATTTTATTGGCATCAAAGAAATCTCTTATGTCTTGGAGAAGGTACTTTGTCTTATTCATAATGAGACTATTAGCCCATATGAAAAGCTTTGTCAAGACCAATGTTCTCATTATGAAATTATTGTTAAATGTTGCTATGCTGTTCATTGAATACGATATCTCTAAGCAAATATTGTTGCTTTTATGAGATAATTAGCCCTATTAAATGTTTATTTATATAGTCGCGAGCCCTAAGGATGTGTATTCCCAGTATCGCAAAAACAGCAAGGGTTGCGACAACAATGAAAATGGATATCCACACAGCCCAGTGTTTTTGCATCCATAAGCCACCTCCCGCTATAAGATAAGCAAATCCTGCCAAAAAATTAAACCAAACCACAAATGGTACATAGTTACCGGCGTCTTCCCGAAATGGGCCGTCAATAAATAAAACCGATCCACCGGACTTGATGGTAAGCAAACCAAACACAACTGCGGTAACTGCAATAATCCAAATCCCAATGGATCGATTTGATTTCATAGACGTCATAACGGTTTTCCTTTTCAATTTTCTTTTATACTGTCGTTACTTTACTCAACCTCTGATATAAAATTCTGCCGGGCTTAACTCTCTCGATCGATTATAGTCATTTTTTATCAGAAAGGTGCGCACTTCGGTGCACAAATCGCATTTGTTGATATAGAGGTCTTTTTGGGGACTGAATCCGATAAGATCTTCGGCCATTTTGACCAGCCCCCGAACACCGTGATGATATAGGGTTGTTAAAATGGGGTAGGTTTCATCGGGAAGCGGCTTTCCCAGATCCGCAATCGAGATGGACAAGCCGGAACAAAGGCCGGGAATGTAGTTGCCGAAAAGATCGATGTGAAAATGGCTGGTATCGGAGAGCTCGGCCGAACAACCTCCTGGATTTCTCTCTAGAATTTGCTTAAAAGATTTTTTTCCCAGCAGCGGGCGAAAGGTCTCAAGGGAACGACCTCCCATGTGAATCCAATACCGCTGCAACACCTGCAGAAGATAATCCCGACCGAAAACATCACTGAATTCTGCCAGCGAATGGGTTTTGTGAGGGTCAAATTGCGATAGATCGGAAACAAAATCGGTCACCCAGGGGAAAATACCCACGCCAGTGCGCCGGGCGGCTTCTATTACGCCTTTGACTTTGAAAAAAGGAATGTGCTCATTGTGAAACGGGCTGATGGAGACCAGCAGGGTGTGAAGGCCCTGTTTGCGAAGTCCTTTGAGAAGTGCCTCGGCGGAACTGCTGTCTTTAAACCATGAAGAGTTGGTTTCCACATACTCAACGGATACACCCAGGCCGGTGGCGGTTTCCAGCACCGCCGCAAGGCCGTCAGGTCTAAGCAGGGGCTCTCCGCCCCCAATGTGAACCGATCGGCATCCCAGCGAACGCACCGTTTGAAGGTTTTTTTCGGTGGTTTGCGGATCAATGTATCGTTTTTCCCATTGCGGGCTGCAGTTGTACAGACAATGTCCACACCTGGAGGTGCAAAAATAGTTGGTAATAATACCACCGGACATCAATCGCCTGATCGCAAATTCAGCCATATTCTTCAAACACTAATTACTCCGCCCTGAAAAATAGCCATAACAGGGTTGGGTATAGTAAATTTGTTTTTTGAAAATTGAAGAAAATATTTAGAAATTGATCCGGGCGGATTAATTAATTAATCCGCCGGACCTTCGATCTAACAACTTACTTCAGTTTTCAAAGAACAATTTGCAACCCTAAATGTGCTATTTCCCGGGCGGAGTAATTAACCATTCAACTGAAGTTCTAAGCCAGGGCTTCCTTGATTTTGGCCAATGCTTTTTCAACGTTTTGGTAATCGTTAAAGGCACTGATACGAATATAGCCTTCACCGCATTTTCCAAACCCGGCCCCCGGCGTGCAAACCACGCCGGCTTTTTCAAGAAGGCGGTCAAAGAATTTCCAGGAATCAGATCCGCTGTCAAACCAGATATAAGGAGAATTCTCTCCACCGATACACTCAAATCCGAGTGCGGACATTTCCTGACGAATCAAGGCTGCATTTTTCAGGTAGTAATCGATCAACTCCCTTGTCTGGACTTTACCTTCTTCACTGTATACGGCCTCAGCCGCTCTTTGCACGGGATAGGAAACGCCGTTGAATTTGGTCGATTGGCGGCGATACCAGAGTGCGTGCAGGGCTTGTCCTTCGCCCTCACCCGTGTAGGCGACACAGGATTTCGGCACCACCGTAAAGGCGCAGCGAATACCGGTGAATCCGGCTGTCTTGGAAAAGCTTCGAAACTCGATGGCGACATCCCGGGCGCCTTCGATTTCGTAAATGGATTTGGGCAGTTCGTCATTGCGGATGAACGACTCATAGGCCGCATCATACAAGATGAGAGCTTTGTTTTCTCTGGCGTAATCCACCCATTGTTTAAGTGCAGATTTTGATATGGTGGCCCCGGTGGGGTTGTTCGGGTAGCACAGGTAAATCAGATCCACTTTTTGTTGCGGCAAATCCGAAATAAACCCGTTTTCCCGGTTGCCCTCCAGATAAACAAGCCCATCATAGCGACCCTGATCATGGGCCCCGGTCCTGCCGGCCATGACATTGGTATCGACATAAACCGGGTAAACCGGATCGGGAATCGCAATCTTAATATCTCTTGAAAAAATTTCCTGGATATTTCCGTTGTCACATTTGGCGCCATCGCTGATAAATATTTCATCCGGGGAAATGTCAGCCCCCCTGGCCTGGAAATCATGCCGGGCTATTTTTTCACGCAAAAAAGGATATCCCTGCTCGGGACCGTATCCCCGAAAGGTTTTAGTGTCTGCCATTTCGTCTACTCCCCGGTGAAACGCCTGAATGCAGGCCTGGGGCAGGGGTCGGGTGACATCGCCGATTCCCAGTTTGATCACCTCTCTGTCCGGATGTGCCTCCTGAAAGGCTGCCGTTCGGTTTTTTATTTCAGCAAATAGATAGGATGCCTGAAGTTTAAGAAAGTTTTCATTGATTTTAATCATCATTCACCTCTGATAAATTCATCATCAATCGGAAATTGGGCTGTTTCCTTATAAGTGGACATCACGATAGAGGTCTTTGTCAGCTGGACACCGTCGATGGATTTAATGGTTTCGCGGATCAGGCGTCCGATCTCTTCGGTATCTGCGCCGCGCAGTTTCACCAGGAAAGCATCTTCTCCGGCGACATAATGAACTTCCTGGACATGGGGGCGGTAGGCCAGTTTCCTCCCAATCTCAATTTCATCGGCCCGCTCATCGGTTTTTACGGTGATAAACGCGATCAGGCCTTTGCTAAAAAATTTCGGGTTCAGCCGAACTTCATAACCATCTATAATTTTTTGCTTTTCAAGCTTTCGAATTCGTTCCAGAACCGCCGATGGGGCCAGTCCCACCTGCCGCGCTACGTCCACATTGGGAATTCTTGCTTTTTCCTGTAAAATTTTCAGTATATTTAGATTAATTTCATCAATCATTCTGATATTACCGAATTAATCAGAACAATATTCTTATAATCTGGCTATGTCAAGAAATATATTCTAAAAACCAGGGCACAGGGCGCCATTTTGTATCATGTATCAAATATAGACGGCCAACTCGACCTATCAGCGACTAGAATCCAGTAGACAGGAACCTGCCTGCCCCTTGATTTAATAGTGCTTAATTGATACGGAGAGTGAAACAAAGGCAATATCTTACATTATGAAAGGAAATTAAAATGGATTTTACACTCAATGAAGTCGATAAGGTGGAAGTTCTGACTTTGCAGGATAATTATGTAGACATCGCCTCCATGGACAGCACCGAAATGGTGCAGCGGGCGATGCCCGTCAAAGACTCAGAGGTTAAAGTCAGCATCCTGGCGGAGCACGGTTTTTCAGCCCTGATCACGGTTACCGCAGGTGACAACGCCAGAAGTGTGCTTTTCGATTTCGGTTTTTCAGAACATGGCTCCGCGTTTAATGCCGACGCCCTGGGGTTGGATCTATCCAGCGTCGAGACCCTGGTTCTTTCACATGGTCACATGGATCATTTTGGGGGTCTGCTTGCAATCGTTGAGCGCATCGGCAAAAAAGGCATCGAACTGGTTCTTCATCCCTCTGCTTTCAGGCAGCAGCGTTGTCTTAAAGCGGCCGAAGGTCCCAAAATATTTTTGCCTTCTCTAAATCGTGAGAAGTTAAAAAATGCGGGGATCTTTCCGGTCGAATCGAAAGATCCCTATCCGCTTTTAGATGGAGCCCTTCTTTTTTTGGGGCAGGTGCCCAAAAAGACGGATTTTGAAACCGGAGATCCCCGTTTGTGTTATGACGTGCAAGGCGCATCGCATCCTGATCCCCTGGAGGATGATACCGCCCTCATCGCCCATGTTAAAGGCAAAGGTTTGGTGATCGTCTCCGGCTGCGCCCACGCCGGTATTGTCAATACGGTGAAATATGCCCAGGAGGCCACCGGAGTTGATACGATCTATGCCGTTATGGGAGGCTTTCATCTTACAGGAGCCGTGAATGAGTCTGCCATTGAGCCGACCATTGAAGCCCTGAAAGAGCT
>JAIVWA010000252.1:0-6849 GCA_049190255.1 Gammaproteobacteria bacterium
GATCGCCTGAAAGCGCCCTTAATGGATGAGATCGATTTTTAAGTTTTTGGGACACTACACTATAAACAGCAAGCGAATCAATTGTATTGGGCCCACACGGGTGGGGCTTTGGGTTTCGGCTTTTTCCCGTAAAAGAGGTCATCCATAAGGGAGAAAAGCCGTCGCGCCCATTTGTTGCGCACCACCAGTGAAATAACAACCCGGTGGGGAAATGTGCGCGGATGGCTCCAGGGGCAGACCCGCATACAGATGTTGCAATCCGTACCGGCCTTGGCCCAGTAGCTAAAACAGGTTTCCGCATTCAGCTTCCATCGCATGCTTCCGTTGACTTCCTGTTGACGGCCATCGGGAATGGAATTGGAGGGACAGCAATTGGCGCATTTTTTACAAAAAGAGCAAAAATCCTCGACACCGATATCCACAGGTTGATCACAAACCAGCGGCAGATCGGTGGTCACCGCAAAAATTCTTACCCGGGGGCCTAATTCTTTGGTAATCAAATAACCAAAACGGCCCAATTCACCCAGACCTGCATCAATAGCTGCCGGCGTCAGAAGAAGATTATAGTGGCGACTGTGATTGGCTGTGGCCGCATATCCCAGGTTGGCAACAAAGGCGGCCAGCTGAGTGGAAATCCAGGCCCCCTTTGAATAGGACAGCGCGCTTTCCACCACACTGGGGGTGTGCGGTGCCGTACTGACCATCTCCCAGTCCATCTCCACGGTAAAGACAATGGCAAAATTGTGATCAACGCTTATCTCCCGGCCCCATTGATCCCAGTTCTCATAGAATATTTCCCCTCGATGGGAATAGACCCACAGGGGATTCATCCTGGCAACGCCCACCGATCCCGCCCCCAATTGGCGGGCAAATCCCTTGACCCGTCTGGCGGCTTCTTCCGGGCTGAGATTGGGACGGTTTTCCTCGGTCAGTTGAACCACCGGGGTGTGGTTTTGGGATTTGCCGAAATGGGGGGGGATGGAAAAGGTCGCTGTCATCGCCGCAATATTTGGCATCTCACCGGGTCGATCGATGGCCCCGGGTGTTCCCAGGACACCGCCGGCCGTCCTTCTTTCAGAATCCAATTGCTCCAGTTCGGGATGAGATCGATAAAACGTCTCATATTGAGCTGAACCCGGTCGAATACTGCGCTCCCTGGCAAAGACCTGCTCCCGTTCATCAAAGCGCTGTGCATTTCCGACAATATGGCCGGCAACGCCCTTAAGGGCCTTTTCATTCGGCCCGGTTGGCCGGCCGAAAAAATAAATCCCGGTTCCAATCGCCGCCCAGCCGGCAATCAGCAACAGCGACCCGGCCGTATTATAAAAGAAACGCACCGTGTAAAGCCAATAGATACAAATTTCAATGATGATCAGGAATATAACGATGGCACCGGCCATCAAAGCGGCCCTTGATTCCTTCTCTTTTAAGCTGGCGATGAGAAAGCTAATGGTAAATAAAACGACACCCAACACGAACACGACTTGCAGAACAAATAAGAACAAAACCATTGACAAAGGCTCCCCGATCAGTTGAATCCAGACTAAATTTGTGGTCTTGAATTACCCGCGATAGTGCTGTATCCCAGATATAATTTACAAAACTCGGATTGATTTAGTAGTACATTCTTTTCCAGAATGAAATTGGTTAAATCCCAAATTACAAATCCCAAATAAATCCCAAATTCCAAAACTCAAACCTTTACCCTGTTAAATGATTAGGCTCATGATGTGACCATTTTCATTATAAATATAACCCTGACTTTTTATGGCGGCAATATTCAAGAGATTATTTAACAGGGCAGGCAAATCTCAGAACGCAATGAACCAAATCGATTCGGCTTTTTGATATCCTGTTCGACTTTTTTAAGGAATTTGGGGACATAACACTATCCCCATACTTAATGCCCGGGCAATTTTATTTCAAGCCTAAAATCAGACCACTTCACTTTCATGTTGTTTTGATTCTGATATCTGAACGAAATCTTTCCTGCTTGTTCAAGTATGTGAATAGAAATTCACATCCTTCCTGTTGATTTTATCAAAGATGCTATGATAATCAGCTATTAAGGAAACCGCTGAATAACCAATTGAATAATAGAATGTTAGAAAATAGCCAGCCGGATTAGCGGAGGACACCAGCAAATGACAAATAACATAGACATGTCTCAGGCAATGAAAATCCATCTGGGAGAAATATTTGATGATCTGCCTGAAAAGCCGGAATTCGTGAAAGGAATCCGCCGGGCACCTGCCAGACACTTTGCTCTGACCCAAAAAGAAACCGGACTGGCGTTGAAAAACGCCTTACGGTACATTCCCGAAAAATGGCATCAAACCCTGGCGCCTGAATTCATGGAAGAACTGCAGTCGCGGGGAAGAATTTACGGTTATCGCTTCAGGCCGCCAGGCCCTGTCACCGGCCGACCCATCGATCAATATAAGGGCAACTGCATCGAGGGCCGGGCATTTCAGGTGATGATCGACAACAACCTGGACTTGGATGTCGCCCTGTACCCTTATGAACTGGTGACCTACGGTGAAACCGGTCAGGTCTGTCAGAACTGGATGCAATATTGGCTGATCAAGCGGTATCTGGAAGAGTTGACCCGCGATCAAACCCTGGTCATGGCGTCCGGCCACCCCCTGGGGTTGTTTGCATCCCCTGAGCATGCACCCCGTGTCATCATCACCAACGCGCTGATGGTGGGCTGCTTTGATGATCAGAATAACTGGCACCGGGCCATGGCGCTGGGTGTGGCCAATTATGGCCAGATGACCGCCGGGGGCTGGATGTACATCGGCCCCCAGGGCATCGTGCACGGCACCTACAACACCATCCTTAACGCCGGCAGAGCAAAACTCGGCATCCCCGCCGATAAGGACCTGGCCGGCTATCTATTCGTATCTTCGGGACTGGGCGGCATGAGCGGCGCCCAGGGCAAAGCCGTGGAAATCGCCAACGGGGTGGCCATCATCGCCGAAGTGGATTATTCCCGGATTAAGACCCGGCTGGAACAGGGCTGGATCAAAAAAGCGGTGGAAAATCCGGCCGAAGCCTTCAAGCTGGCCCTTGAACACCAGCAGAAAAAAAAGAGCATCACCATTGCCTTTTGCGGAAACGTGGTTGATCTTATAGAATATGCGGTCAACAACCATATCAACATCGACCTGTTGACCGATCAAACATCCTGTCATGCCGTTTATGAAGGGGGATACTGCCCCCAGGGTATCTCGTTTGACCAGCGTACCGAGCTTTTAAAATCCGGCCCTGCCGGATTTAAGGAAATGGTCGATACTACCCTGAGACGTCACTACGAACTGATTAAAATCCTGGCTGACAGGGGAACCTATTTTTTCGACTACGGCAACAGCTTTTTAAAAGCCGTCTACGACGCCGGTGTCAGCGAGATCTGTAAAAACGGGAAAGACCCCCTGGAGGGATTTATCTTCCAGTCCTATGTGGAGGACCTTATGGGTCCCCTTCTGTTTGACTATGGTTACGGTCCTTTCCGATGGGTGTGTTTAAGCGGCAATGAAGATGATTTGCTGAAAACCGACAAGGCTGCCATGGATTGTATCGATCCGGACCGGAGATTTCAGGACCGTGACAATTATGTCTGGATCAGAGATGCCGCCAAAAACAAACTGGTGGTGGGCACCAAGGCCAGAATTCTTTACCAGGACGCTTTGGGACGGGTGTCCATCGCGCTGAAATTCAATCAGATGGTCCGAAACGGCGATATCGGACCGGTCATGCTGGGAAGGGATCATCACGATACCGGCGGTACGGATTCGCCCTTCAGGGAGACTGCCAATATAAAAGACGGCAGCAATATCATGGCCGATATGGCCACCCATTGCTTTGCCGGCAATGCCGCCCGGGGCATGAGCCTGGTGGCCCTGCACAACGGCGGCGGTGTCGGTATCGGCAATGCCATCAACGGGGGTTTCGGCCTGGTGCTGGACGGCAGTGAGCGCATCGATGCCGTCATCAAGCAGGCTATTCCCTGGGATGTCATGGGAGGCGTTGCCAGACGCGCCTGGGCCAGAAACAAAAATTCAATCGAAACCAGTATAAAATACAATGAAATGCGGCAAGGCTCGGACCATATAACGCTGCCGTTTTTAGCCGATGATGAAATGGTTGAAGACATTGTAGGCCAAGCGTTTAAAAAAGTTAAGAGTAACGCTTAGCCGGTTTGCCCGTTAGCCCGTCAGCCGGTCTCTTTTTAACCGGCTAAACCGGCACACCGGAAAATCAGCTAAACCGGCAAAACCGATCAAGGAGAAAAATATGGCTGCCATAAAAAAAATCCTCGAATGCGTACCCAATTTCAGCGAAGGGCGTGATTTGAAAAAAATTGAGGAAATTGTCGAGCCGTTTCGCGGCAAGGACGGTGTTAAGCTGTTGGACTATCAAAATGATGAAGACCACAACCGGTCGGTGGTAACCGCAGTTGGAGAACCCGAGGCGCTTAAAGCCGCCGTCATTGAATCCATGGGAATCGCCATCAAACACATTGACATGCGCTCCCATCAGGGGCAGCATCCCAGGATGGGTGCCATAGATGTGGTTCCCTTTATTCCGGTAAAAAATGTGTCGGTGGAAGAGGCCGTAAAAATTTCCCAAGCAGCGGCCAAAGAAGCTGCCGCTAAATACAAGCTGCCGATTTTTTTGTATGAGCAGTCGGCAAGTCGACCGGAAAGACAAAACCTGGCCACCATCAGAAAGGGCCAGTTCGAGGCCATGGCTGAGAAACTCGCACAGCCGGAGTGGAAACCGGATTTTGGGCCGGCTCAGATTCACCCTACAGCCGGGGTGACGGCCATGGGCGCCCGCATGCCCCTGGTGGCCTATAACGTCAACCTGGACACAAATCAGCTGGAGATCGCCGATTTAATTGCAAAAAAAGTCAGACACATCAGTGGCGGGCTGCGCTATTGCAAAGGTATCGGCATAGAATTAAAGGACCGGGGTATCGTGCAGGTCTCGATGAATATGACGGACTACACCAAAACCGCTCTATACCGGGTATTTGAGCTGATTCGAATTGAAGCCCGCCGCTACGGTGTCAATGTGGTGGGCAGTGAAGTCATCGGCCTGGTGCCCATGGAAGCCCTGATCGATACGGCAGCGTACTACCTCGGGATTGAAAATTTTTCCATGGAGCAGGTGCTGGAGTACCGCATCTATGAGTAAATCTGTTGCGGGCGATTTTAATTATTTAACCACCCACTCGTCTGCTCCGCAGGACTTGTTCGAGGCACAGAGCGCACGGAGGCAAATATCTTGTTGCCCTGCGGGCAAGTTTAACAGACCCGAAGATTCATCTGCCAAGGCAATTAAAAGGTTTTAGATTTACAGGTTTTCCCTGAAAATTTTATATATACATTTCTCTGTGCCCTCTGTGACTCGAGCGAGCAAAGCGAGCGGGTGGTGACATCTTAAAAAGGAGGAAACATCCATTGTTAGCCAATCTTAAAATTACGGAATATCTGGCAAAAGCAGCGGCCGGAACCGCAGTTCCCGGTGGCGGGAGTGTGGCGGCCCTGAACGGTGCCCTGGCAGCAGGTCTTACTGAAATGGTCGCCAATCTTACCGTCGGCAAAAAAGGCTATGAAGCCGTGGAAGAAGACATGAAAGCGATTGCCGACAAGGCGTCGCAATTAAGAAATAAACTTACGGCGGCCATTGACCAAGACGCAGATGCCTACACTGAAGTTATGGCGGCTTATAAGCTTCCAAAGACAACCGATGAGGAAACATCACTTCGCAAACAAAAAATACAGGATGCCATCAAACACGCAGCCCTTGTCCCCCTTGAGGTTGCCAGGGACGCGCTGGCAGTCATTGATCTGGCCGGCAGCGCAATTCGAAAGGGAAACAAAAATGCCGCCTCCGATGGAGCGGTCGCCGCCATGAACGCCAGGACCGCCGCACTGGCAGCCATATACAATGTCAAAATTAATTTGAGCTCAATTCAAGATCATAGCTTTGTAGAAAAACTGGCGCAGGAAGTAGAAGATTTGCAAGATCAAGTTACCGAGAAGGAAAATGAAGCGCTTTCGTATGTTGAGATATAGTGACAAACATAGTTTATTTCAATATATCATATTTCTTAAACTCGGGAGAATTGGTAAAATGATTATATCAAAAATAAATATGGGTAGATTATTTTCTGCCGTCACTATATTTTTCATGGGATTAATAGCCTTTAGCGGCTGTTCCATGTCGAATTATGGGAAGCTGAAGTCAACTCCAGAAGTTACTCGAGCTTTTGAGGCCTATCAGATTCTGCCAGGCCACAAATATTATTACAGGGGAACGTATAGTCAGCCTGTGGTCATCGTCGGGATAAATGAAAACTATGAGCTAAATTCAAAGCTGTGGGTGGGAATTGATCCTAAATCGAAAGATTTCCGCAAATTGATAGATAAGGTTTCCCTCCAGGGCTCAGGCAGTACCACCGATCCCTGGGGATTTACCATCTTAGACAATTCCGGTAGAGATGTAGGCGTATGGTATTCTGCAATTCGTGCAGCGGCTGTAGATATAAATGAAAATGGTCAGATAGTTAATTTATCACCTTTAAGAACTGTGACAAAAGGGGATCAGCCGAGGTAAACCCTCACGTTGCATAAACAACAGAACGAAGGATAGCAAAAAGATAATGATATCGATATTTTCTGCGATATTAAGGCGGTTTCGTCGAATTCACTAAATATGACATCCACAACCGGTAAAAAAATCGTCCTGTTGTTTACCCTGCGGGAAAGCCGATGATACTGCATCTTCTGTGTTGCTCCGCCGGCGGACGGTAGTCGATCCGCCGGAGGCGGACTTCAC
>JAIVWA010000253.1:0-6506 GCA_049190255.1 Gammaproteobacteria bacterium
CATCTGTCAGGCCATGGAGGGTACGGATAAGACAGATGACGGAGGACAGAAGACGGAGGACAGAGGACAGACAGCAGATGACAGAGGACAGAGGTATTTGAATTCGGAATTGGGAATGCGGAAGGTGGAAGGTTGAAGCAGAGAGCATAGCGCAAAGCGCATAGGGCAAGATTAGCAGTTGATTAAGTTAACGATCTCAACGATCACAACAAGGAGCAGAAACATGAAAAGCAAACCCAACCTGCCAAACTTTGTCTATTTTTTTCTGCTTATCTTTTTAGTGGGGATACTGGCGCCTGTAGACCTTTCAGCTGAAGACATCAAACTATCCTCGGGTCAGACCGTTTACGTGTCGATTTATTCCCATATTTACAGCGGCCTTAAAGCCCGCCCATTTGACCTGGCGGCAATCCTCAGTATCCGCAACACGAACCCCAATAATTCGATCACGCTTAGGTCTGTAAAATATTATGACTCCGACGGAAAACTGCTTAAGGAATATTTAAGTATTCCCTTGCAACTCAATGCGCTGGTATCAACCCGTTATATTATAACCGAAGGTGATAAAGCCGGCGGGTCGGGAGCCAATTTTATAGTCGTCTGGAAATCGGACCGGAAAGTAAACCCACCCATCATCGAAGCCGTGATGATCGGAACCCATTCCGGCCAGGGAATTTCGTTTGTCTCCCGGGGGCAGGTGATTAAAGAAGATCTTTAAGAAGTGGTCCCGATGAAATACGCTGCGCTGATACTTCGTATATTTCATGGGATAAATTTGGATGGTTGAGATGGTTCTGATCGTTAGGATCGTTGGGTCCGTTTGGATGGTTGGGATCGTTGAGATGGTTAATATAGTTTGAATATTTTTGAGGTGTCGGGTTTCAGGTTTTAAAAAAGAATAGAAGGCGGTTTGAGGCTCGATAGCGTCTCAAGTTATTCAATCAACTTAATCAACCCAATCAACCTAATCAACTTGTGCGCTGTCAGCTGTTATAGACTCCCTCAACTGTTTAAAAAGCGCATAAGCCTTCATACCCCGTGGATTCCCTAACGACGCCAGGGAATCAACCCGCAGAAGTTCCAGCAGCAGCGGAAACCGGTCATCGGTCACCAATCTTTTTTGCCGCCTGGTTGCCTGCCCGGCAGCATTCAGGTTCCAGGATAAATGAAATGTGTGATGGCGGACCGCCCAAACAATTTTTCCCAGACGTTTGGAGGGCATTTGGAGTCTCTGCAGAATTTTTTCGGCGATTTCGGCCCCGGCGGTCTCGTGCCCATGGGATGTAATATTGTCGCCATCTACCTTGGTCATCAATGGTTTGCCAACATCATGCAAAAGGGCTGCCCAGAGAAGATCCGGTTCACAATCATTTGTACAGGCCTCAACCGCCAGGCGGGTATGGACAGCAACATCACCTTCGGCGTGATATTGATTCGATTGGGCAGTATTTGAAAGAGCTGCCAGTTCGGGAATCGTTTTTACGACCCGGTCCCACCAACCGGCATTCCTGTGCCTGAGCTCTTCTTCGACTTTCTGAAATCTTTTCACAATTGGCTCATCTGAGGTGGCCACCGCGCAACGCCTTAATTTGAATATTAATAAGATGTTCTTGACGCTGTTGAAGTATTTAACTATTTTAGCAGAAATTTGTCTTTTAGGCTTGATAGATCCTCAACGCTGCTAATCTAAACCTGAATCCATCATCACGCAAGAAGAGGAATCAAAAAACATGAAAACAACTAACGCTAAAATGCCTTCAAATGAATCAAATCGTCAGCCGGAGGGATTAATGGTCTTGAGGACCCAATCCATGCCCAAAGATGCTAATCCCAACGGAGACATATTCGGCGGCTGGGTCATGTGCCAGATGGACATCGGCGGCGGGTTACTGGCCATGGAGGTCGCCCGCGGCAGGGTGGTAACGGTGACCGTGGATAAGATGGCCTTCGTCCGGCCGGTCCAGGTCGGCGATACGATTTGCGTATACGGCAGTGTCATCCACATCGGCAACTCCTCCATGGATATCAAGCTGGAAGTGTGGGCCAAGGACCCCATCGAAGTATTCGAGACGCAGCGTCACCTGGTCACCGAGGCCGTCTTTCGCTACGTCGCCATTGATAAAGACCGCCGACCCCGCCGCATTCCCGACAATCCCCAACACCCGCGATCGGCAGAATGACCAATTCCCGAACCCTTTGATTAGTGCTTTCAATGGATTAAGGTAACGATTATAAGCAAACGGATATCCCCTCTGTGTTTTCTGGGTCATGTTGAACAGTTTACCCCCCCCTTCTTTTCATATCGTTCTTGACAACCACACTTGTTTTGTATATAAAACAAAATATATTAATCTTGTTTTGTATATAAAACAAAATAGCCTTCCTTAACTCAAAGATTCGAACGAATTATACCTGCCAATGGGGTAATGGGCAATGTTAAAGGATTCGCTTAAAATAATTCTAAATGAGTTTCATGAAACGGAGCTTCCGGACCTTATTCCACGCCATCTGGCAATTGACCATTCCGTTTTACATTTCCCCGTAAATAAAATTATTACCATAATCGGCGCTCGCCGGGCGGGTAAAACCACCTTTTTATTTCAATTAATGAAAGAATTTATCACGGCCGGCAGGGATATAACGGACTTCATCTATATAAATTTCGAAGATGAACGTTTACTGCCGTTGAGAGCCGAAGAGCTTCATTTAATCCTTGATGCCTACTTTGAGCTTTATGACGAATCCAAACAACCTTTTGTTTTTCTCGATGAGGTACAAAATATTGATGGCTGGGACAAATTCGTCAGAAGGCTTAATGACCAAGGCTACACTATTGTCATAACGGGTTCAAATTCAAGAATGCTCGGGCGAGAGATTGCAACAGCCTTAAGGGGCAGGACCCTTACCTATGAAATTTTTCCCTTCTCTTTCTTAGAGTTTCTCGATTCTAAACATATTAAATTTGAAAAGAGAAATCTTTTCAGCAAAAAGAGATATCAAATCAGACAATTATTCGATACCTATTTTTTTTGTGGTGGATACCCGGAAATCACTTTTTTAGAAGATAAATCGACGCAAACCAGAGTCCTCCAGGATTATTTCAATACCCTTTTTTATAGAGATTTGGTTGAACGCTACAAAATAAAAAACACAGATCTGATGCGATTGTGGTTGACAACCTTAATGGCAAATATTTCGTCTATGATCAGTTTAAGCAAAGCCGAGAATGATTTCAAATCGCGGGGTATGAAACTCTCTAGAGCTTCGTTAAGCACCTATGCAGGTTATGTCGAGGATGTGTATTTTGGTTTTTTTGTATCGTTATACACAAATTCGGAGCGAAAACGCCAGGTGAACCCGAAAAAATTTTATTTAATTGATCCGGGACTGCATAACTTGCTTACCTTCAAGTTTTCGGAAAATAAAGGCAGGCTGTTAGAAAACCTTGTATTTTTAGAACTTAGAAGAAAAGGTAAACAGGTATCATATTTTAAATCGAAACGAGGGTATGAAATTGATTTTCTCGTGGATGAGCACGATGAAAAAAAATTGATTCAGGTATGTCACGACCTGAACCATATCGATACGTTCAACCGCGAAAAAAGAGCCCTTCTGGAGGGCATAAAAGAATTTGGATTAGACTCCGGTTTGATATTAACCTATGACGATAAAAGGCGTGACGAAGTCGAGGGCCATGCGATTAACATAATGCCGGCGTGGGAATGGCTCCTTGTAAATGACCTCTAAATTCCAAAATCGATGGCAACCGCATTTTTACACATGCTTGAAATCGGTAGCCTTTTCTAAAAAGAATATAAACCCATAGCTAAAGGAGAAGATCCAATGGCTGCTTCAATACCCATTGTGTGTCCCTACTGCGGAGTCGGCTGCAATCTTGATCTGGCGCTGGATGAAACCGGCCGGCCGATTAAAAGCCGCGCGACGGGGCGCAATCCCGAATTGAACGGCAAATACGCCTGTGTCAAAGGATTTACGGTCCATGAGCTCTTAAATCATCCCGAGCGCCTGACCCAACCCTATATCCGCCAAGCAGACCAGCTGGAACTTGTGTCCTGGGGTGAAGCCATCCAATTTGCTTCCCGGCGCCTAAAGGAAATCTCCAGCAAATACGGCACTGAAAGTATCGGGATGCTCTGCAGCGGCAAAATTCTCAATGAAGAGGCCTACCTTTCGCAAAAGTTCCAGCGTGCCGTCATCGGCAACAACCATGTCGACAACTGTGCCCGGCTTTGCCACGGTCCCACCGAAGCCGCTTTAAGACAGCAATTGGGGTATGGTGCGGTCAGTACCTTTTTGGAGGACTATGAGGCCACCGAAACGGTTTTCCTGGTAGGAGCTCACACGACGTTTACCCACCCGGTGATCTGGATGCAGGTCAAAAAACGCGCCAAAAAAGGCGGTCTCAACCTGATTCTGGCCGATCCCCGTGAAACCGATCTGGTTAAAAATGCCGCCGTGCACCTTAAAGTCAAGCCCGGTACGGACATTTTCTGGCTCAAAGCCCTAAGTAAAATTATCATCGACAAAGGCTGGCATGACCGCGCGTTCTGCGAAAAGCAAACCATCGGCTTTAATGCCGTGCGTAATTCGCTTCAAGATATTGATGTTGATACTGCCTGCAACCGCGCGGGTGTAACGCGTGAGCAACTGGAAAAAGCCGCCGAACTGATTCATGACAGGAAAACCATATTCATCTGGGGCATGGGCTTAACCCAGCATGCCCACGGAACTGATAACATCACCGCCCTGGTGAATCTGGCCCTGCTGACCGGCAACATCGGCAAACCCGGGTGCGGGCTGTCGCCCTTGCGGGGACAGAACAACGTTCAGGGCGCCGGCGACATGGGCGCGCTGCCCAATTTGCTGGCCGGGCATATGGAGGTTGACGACGAAGCCGCCCGCGTTCATGTCAGCGCCATCTGGGGAGCTGATGTTCCCTGCCAACCGGGCCTGGCAGCCCCTGAAATGATCCATGACATTGCCTCACGTAAAATCCGGGCCCTTTATGTTATCGGGGAGAACCCGGCCGTATCCGAGCCCCAATCCAACTTTGTGACCTGGATGCTTCAAAAACTTGACCTGTTGATCGTGCAGGACATCTTCGCCAATGAAACATCCAAGTACGCCCATATTGTCCTGCCGGCTGCAACCGTAGGAGAAAAAGACGGCACCTTCACCAATGCCGCCCGTAGGGTTCAGTACACGGCCGCCGGCATCGAGCCCCCCGGCGAAGCCAAACCGGACTGGCTGATCCTTCAGGAAATGGCCAACGCCATGGGGGCCAACTGGCAATATACGTCAACCGAAGATATCTGGGAAGAAATCCGTCAGGTGGCCCCGGTTTTCAGCGGCATCAGTCACACGCGCCTTAAAAAATCCCCGGGAATTTTCTGGCCCTGCTATGATGAATCCCACCCGGGAACCCCGCGTCTGTATGAAGACGGATTTGGCTTTCGGGACCGCCGCGCCCGCTTTCTGCCGGTTGAACTGCCCGACACCCTCATGGAGCCCACCGAGGAGTATCCCTATCTATTGATCACCGGGCGCCTGCTGGAGCATTTCAATACCGGCGAAATGTCACGACGAACCACCAAACTTTCAAAACTCAAACCGGCGGCCTATCTGGATATGAATCCGGAAGACGCCGAAGACGCCGGCCTTTCCGAAAATGACACCGTGCGCATCACCAGTCCCCATGGAACGGTCAAATTGCCGCTGAAGATCGAAGCCAGCATGCAGCGCGGGTATCTTTTCGCACCGATTCACTTCAGTGAAGCCAATCTTAACTCCCTGATGAGCGCCGTACCCATCGATCCCAAAGCCAGAATGCCGGCCTTGAAGGTCGTGCCGGTGAAGATAGAACCAGCGAAGTAGTAAATTCGTAACCGTTCACAGGTTTACCCGCCTTCGGCGCCGCCAAAGGCGGGTAAACCTTGAACCCCTGAACGTTTACGATTTTAGCTATCCGTCGCGAATGCCGTTGAAGCTCAAGGTCACTTACTCAAACAAATTGCAGGATTGATGCCATGGCTGAAAACATGCTTGATTCAGGATCGGTTTAACCCATAAGCTACTGTAAATTTAACTAAAAATAAACTTATTGCGGTCATGGGGGATTGGACGAATAGCCTGGAAACATTTGGATATCAAGGTGAGGTAACGTTAGTTTTAATTTCAGGTAACGTTGGGTAACGTTTTGATGCGGCAATGTTGATTAGGTTTTAATAGCCGTGCGGGACTCCTTTTGTTCGTTCCCTGAATTCATATATACGGTGCTCAAGCACATGATATCCTCCTGACCGAAGGATCACTATCGCTTGATCTTTCAGGTAGGACACGACGTTTTACCCATATTCGATTTATCGGCTCCTTTAGCTATCCAATCCAGGAACCTCTTCAGCAATCCGGGAATTTCCTGCTTTTTCTGCGAGGAAGTTTTTTTTGAGACTGAAATAACTCTATAGTCCCTTGCTATGTTTTGATTC
>JAIVWA010000253.1:6515-6846 GCA_049190255.1 Gammaproteobacteria bacterium
TCAAAATTTTCACTCATTGCCGTTCCTGCCTGTGGCTGCGTAATACACCGTGTTTTTTTTACGCTCCGCGCGGATTTGATCAGTGCGCATCAGATTCCCGAGGTATTTTGATACCTCATTGAGATGCATATCGAATATATCCGCAATTTGTTCCGATGTGCACGGTCGCCGCTGCAACATGGAAAAAATCGTTGCCTGGTTCGCCTGTATATGGTTGGTATGCTTGGCCCTGAATTCCGCAATAATTTCTGCTTGCGGGTCAAAAAGAGGGGGCAGGGCCTGCATACGCTCTTGGGACAGGGCCGTGGCAAAATCCTCCGCCGGCGGGCGA
>JAIVWA010000254.1:0-1392 GCA_049190255.1 Gammaproteobacteria bacterium
TGTCCTCTGGCATCCGTGAACTGACACCTGACACCTGAAACCTGAAACCCTATATCGGTTCCATCGACTCGATAAACGCCTCCAGTCGTGTCTCCACCTGGGCATCCGAATACACCCGGGGATCGTTTTGATCGGCTTCTATCACCACCCCCGGTTTTCCGGTCAGCCGGGTCAATTTATCCTGCAAAACATACATGCCGATAGAGTAAGGCTTGCAGGAGCGGTTGGAGTGCATGATAAAACCGGTCAGCGAAAATTCTTCGATCAACTGGGCCAAATATTTAATCCGTTCCTTAAAACCCAGATTGATATATACATCCAGATAGGACCTGGCCAGGGCTTCGTAAACCTCACTGGCCCGGGTAACATCTATATTGCTGTACCCGCCCCAGCTGTTGGCATAGGTCGTTACCACCAGGGTGGTCTTCTTTTCCTCGAAAAAACTTTCAAGCCGCCGCATTTTAAACCAGATGGGGAGGTTGTCCCATAAAACGCGGTATTGTTCGTCGGGAATCGTTCCGATTTTTTTCTCGGCCCGCTCGGCGACTTCATTGTAAAGCAGTTTGTAATAATCCACACATTCCTGGGTCCCCCGCAAAGTTACAATGGGCCCCAGGTGGATAAAGGTATCCAGGCTGTTAAAAGGCGACGGTAATGTCTGGCCCAGATAAAGCATGTCTTTCCAATATTTTGAAGCGTCCCGGCTGAGTTGGAGAACTTCCATGAATCGATCACGATCAAAGGGTTTGCCGGTAAAATCCGCTAGGAATTTTTCAAGGTCCTTGAACTGCGAAACGGTGTAATCAACCAGTTCCCGGGTTAATCCGTCATGTAAAAAGGGGGTATCGACGATAAATAGCGGCACATCATATTTGCGGGCAATGACTTCATACCATTTTATGACCGTCTTGCAGATATTGGTGGAGCATAACAGAAAATGCGGTGCCGGCAGTCCGGCGGCCGGCCCTCCCTGTTTTATGTCGGCGCCGAAATCGGTGCGGGCATAGGCACAGAGGTCCATGGAAAAACCTTCAGCCTCGGCCGCTTCCATCAATTCAACAGATTGATGGTTGGCGGCACACATGGCGGCATAGTTTTCGGGATAAATCGGCAAAACATCCATGGCATACAGAAACTCAACCGGGGCTCCGCTGGTTATCCAGGCAATCGGCTTTTCGGTCGTGGTTTTGGCCTCTATATAATAGTTCGTCAAAAGCTCTTTCATTTTGTGGTAAGCGTTGAATTTGGTCATAAGAATTGTTCTCCAGGAACAAAAGAAATGCCTAAAACCAGAATGCCTAAAATGCACTAAAGTGCCTAAAATGCCTAAAATTATGGTGTCGCTTCGCTCCGTCTTTTGTATAAGTCGTTGACGCTGGCAGTATGGGAGGC
>JAIVWA010000254.1:1402-6841 GCA_049190255.1 Gammaproteobacteria bacterium
AAACCAGGCCCATTAGATTTGTTGGGTCTCGCCTTTGAGATCATGTTCCCGCAGATACCTTATTTTCGTAGGTTGGGTAGAGGGACGAAACCCAACATAATCGATGGGGCTCTACCCAACCTACCAAAAAACCTTACTTTGCGTTCAGGCACTGCTGATTAAATTAAAAAATTGCAGTTTATAATGGCACAAGGCTCTCGGCGCAGGGAAAAGGTTGGATTTCCGATTTTCAATTCCTAAATCCCTGAATTCCTTAATCCCTTATTCCTAAATCTCTGAATTCCTTAATCCCTAAATTCATTAATCCCTTAATCGCTAAATTCCTGTTGCTTCCAGTATTTCACAAAAAGCGTCGATTCTGGTTTTCAGTTGATCAAAGTTGGTCATGGTCAGTTCCAGATCAATAAAAGCCACCGCAATGCCTTCATCTTTTAGCCGCTTCATGAGCTGGGGTCGGTCGAAGGCATCCGGTTCGCAAAACTTTATATACCAGAACAGTACGCCGTCAGCCCCGGATTTTTTTACTTTGTCCAGTAAATAGGAGTGACGGTCACAATCCGGATGATAGATGCAACAGCACGGCGCCGGATTAAAAAGGTATTCGGTGACGCCTTCCACCAGATTATCGGTTTTCAACGCGTCTTTGGCAACAGTTCTCCAACCATTGGCAAAGTCATCATCAACAATGCCGACCCCGGATTCATCAAAGATTTTATAAACTTCGATGGGGTCAAAAACCATACCGGAGACAAGCAATTTGGGTCGCTTATTTTCGGTTACGCTAAGCTTTTCCAAACCATTTAGTAATTTCTCGAGCATCTGGTTGTAAACATCTGCCGGCAGAAAAAAGCCGGCTTTGATGACCGTGTAGAAATCATGATTTTTAACAAGCCCCGGGTTTTCACGCCGGACCCGGTAAAGCCGGCGTTGCAGCGCCCGGGTGCGACCATACCGCTCAGCTGAATGTGCCAGTGTCTCGGGCGACATTTTCTTTCCGGTGATCTCTTCCAACCCGTCTGTTACCGATTGGACAACACTTTTTAAATAATTGTTGCGGGCTTCCACGGTCCGTGTAATGGGAATGGAGAGTTCCACTGTCGGTTTGGTAAAAATATGGCGATAAATTTCTCGCAAATTCACCAACGTGTCGCAAAGCGAGGTGAAGGCATAACCTTTGACCATGTTGGCAATCCCCCTCAACTCCAGCTCCAGAACTGACCTTGCCACCGAGCAACAGTAGGACTGCATATAAGCGTCTGCATTTTCAAGGGGCAGATTATTGCCCCACAGCTGTACCGGATAGCCTCCGGCCGCATCAATCAACTCCATGGGAAAATAGGCCGGCATAACGCCGATAACGGGACGGCCCAACGCTTTTTCATGGGTCAAAATTGTTTGCGAGACGTTGCTAACTACGTCGTGGAAGGGTTGATACATATAAATCACTCCTCAAACAGAAATATCTATTCATCAAATTTATCTACCTGAAAAGAGGTTTCCAAATCCGAAGCACGAAATTCGAATTTCGAAACAAATCCTAAATCCGAATTTTCCAATGTTCAAAACTTAATGTGGCAACATGGGACTTATCTCGGTTTTGACAGGTGTTTTGAATTTTTGTCATTAGATATTCGAATTTGTTTCGTATTTCGAGATTCGAATTTCGAATTTATTTTCTGCCTATAAATTATAAATTTTCTTCTGAGTATAATTTTGAATCAATCACTCTCTTCATCTGCTTTTCTCAGAGTGGGCAGAAAATATTACAGGTCATATTCTTCCCGCTCAATAATCGTGGCCACGCCCTGGCCGCCGCCAACGCAGGCGTTGGCGCAGCCGTAACGACCGCCTTTTGTTTCTAAAATTCGAGCCAGCGTTCCTGTCAGGCGGATACCGGTTGCCCCCAGAGGATGCCCGATGGCCGTGCCGCCCCCCATCACGTTGACACGATCGGGATCGAGACCGAGCTCTTTTATGCAATTGAGCGCCACGATGCAAAAGGCTTCGTTGATTTCCCAGAAATCGATATCAGACGCTTTCAGCCCGGCTTTGTCAAGGGCCTTTTGGCTGGCCGGAACCGGGCCAGCCCCCATAATAGTGGGGTCCACGCCGGCAAATCCGATGGAACGAATCGTCGCCAGCGGTTTGATTTTCTTCTTTTTAGCGGTTTCTTTGGACATCAGGACCATGGATGTGGCGGCGGCATTTAAGGGCGAAGAAATCCCGGCAGTAATGACACCGTCCTTTTTAAAGGCCGGTTTCAGCGAGGCGATGCCCTCCAGTGTTGAATCCCCCCGAACCGCTTGATCCTTGTCCACCACCATCATTGACCCGTCGGCCTGCTCGGCTTCAATGGGTAAAATCTCGCCGTCAAAATATCCGTTCTCCTGGGCTTGAGCTGCCAGCTGATGTGAGCGCAAACCCCATTTGTCCATATCATCCTTGGTGAAGTCGGTCTGGGCGAAAAGCTTCTCCGCCGTGAGCCCCATGTTCATGGCCGTCATCATGTCCCAATGCCGGTATTTGGGATCCAAGAAAAGCGCCATATTGGGTACGATGGCACCCCTGTCAATCAAGGGTTCACCCATGGGCACCCGGGTCATGTGCTCCATTCCGCCGACGAGAACGATATCGGCAAATTCCTGGGCAATTTCCATAAATCCGATCTGAATACCGGCCATGGCGGAACCGCATTGCTGGTCGATAAATTTGGCGGCAATCGTATCCGGGAAATTGGCCAAAAATAAGGGGTTCCGGCCGCCGTAGGCCCACTGCTCGCTAACACCGGTGGCACAGCCCACCAGAAAATCATCGATTTCCTCGGGTTCTACACCGCTTTTTTTTATGACCTCGGGCATCAGTTTGGCCAAAAGTTCATCGGCTCTCATTTTACAAAACCAATCCCTGGCCGGGTCATTGGGTCTGGATCGGGTTTGGGCGGTTCGTAAATATCCTGCAATGACGACTTCTTTCATTTGATTACCTCCGATGTTTAGTTGAAACAAAATAAGTGCCTAAAATGCACTAAAGTGCCTAAAATGCCTAAAGTTGAGGTATTCTATCGATTTTATAGTTTGGATCACAAAAACACGAAAGCACGAAAAAAAACCGTCAAACTTGAGTAATATAATTTCATGTTTTCGTTGTAAAAAAAAGATCACCATCCGATTTTACAAAATCAACTTACTCAACCATTCAACTCAATCAACTCATTTCTACTCCTGGTAGAACGTCTTTCCCGAATCCGCCATCGCCTTGATTAATTTGGCCGGCGTAAAACGCGGACCGTACTGTTCTTCAAGGGCTACAAGCTTTTCGTATACGTTTTTAATCCCCCACTTATCGGCATACCTCAGAATGCCGCCGCGGTAAGGGGGAAACCCCGTACCGTAAATCATGGCCAGGTCCATATCCTGGGGCCGGTCGCAGATGCCCTCTTCTATCATAAGGGCCGCCTCGTTAATGCCCAGGGCCAGCAGGGTATCGATGATTTGATCCTGTGACATCTCTCTGGGTGACACTCCGTTGTCTTTTAAGTATTTTTGGACCACATCGGCAACTTTTTGATTGGGAACGGGGGTATCACCGCTGTAATCAAAATAACCCGCGCCCGTCTTACGGCCGTAACATCCGGTTTGATAAATCAACTCAGTTAGGGGGTGAACCTTATATCGCTCTCCCAATCTTTGCTCAAAGGTTTTGTTTACGTGGTAATTAATGTCGATACCCGTTAGGTCTGAAAGAGTGGCAGGCCCCATGGGCATCCCGAAATCCAGCATCGCGGTTTCAACAGCGGCTCCATCGACACCATCAGCCGTCAGAAAAACAGCTCCGCCCAAAAGTCCTCCCAGCTGTCTTGATACATAAAATCCCGGTCCGTCATTAACGACAATCGGAATCTTTTTAATGTTGCGGGCAAACGCTACGCTGGTTGCCAGGGCCTGGTCGGATGTCTTTTCAGCACAGATAATCTCCAGCAGCATCATCCGATGCGCCGGATTGAAAAAGTGCAGACCGATCATCCGGCCGGGATCTTTCAGGATAGATGCCATTTCAGTGATCGGCAGAGCCGATGTATTGGTGGCAAATATCACATCCGGCCTGCAAATGCCTTCCAGCTGTTTCCAGATGTCCTGCTTCACCTTCATATCCTCCAGCACGGCTTCGATAATCAGATCAACATCCTTCAAGTCTTCCAGAGAGGAGGTGGTGGTCAGCTGATTTTCAAGCATGTTGTCCAGGTCCGCCTGTTTCATTTTCCTTTTCTTAATGGGGTATTCAAAGGTCTTGCGAACCGAGCCGACCCCCTTTTCCAAAGCCTCCCTGTTGATATCCCACAGCACGGCCTCAAATCCGCCCTTGAGCAGAAGGCTGACGATACCGGATCCCATAACACCGCCGCCCAGCATAGCCACTTTCTTAATCTTGGCCGCCTCAAGGCCTTCAATACGCGGCAGCCTACCGGCCGCACGGGTGTTAAGAAAGATGCCGATCAGGTTTTTGGCCACATCCGAGATCGCACAGTCGGCAAACAAGTCTGCTTCCCGCTCGAGATCCGCATCGATGTCATAGCTGAATCCCTTATCGATGGCTTCGACCGCTTTGAAGGGGGCAATATAGCCTTTGGCCTGGGCCGCCATCATGGCCTTGGTAAAATCCATCATGGCCTTTTTCTCAGCCGCACTGGGGATCCAGTGGTGGCGGTTGCGGGTGGCCCGGGCCTTCAGGTTCAGTTCGCCCGAGACAAAGCGACCGGCCGCTTTAACGGCGGCGTCAACCAGCTTGTCAGGATCCGTGACCTCATCCACCAGTCCTCTCTGAAAGGCCACTTCAGCTTTAATGGGTTTGCCGATGGTAATCATTTCCAGGGCGTAGCGCAGGCCGATAAGGCGCGGCAGGCGCTGGGTACCGCCGGCACCGGGGATCAGGCCGATCTGAACTTCGGGTTGTCCGAGATTAATACCCTTAGCGGCTGCCCGGTAGTGGCAACACATGGCGATTTCCAGGCCGCCCCCCAGACAGTTGCCGTTGATGGCCGCCACCACCGGTTTGGGTCCGGTTTCAATGCTGTTCAGAAAACGGGTATTTTCCTTCATCTTGGGCAGCAGCTCATCCTTGGTTTTAACGTCTTTAATCTGAGTGATGTCAGCCCCGGCGATAAAATTGCCGCCGGTCCCGGTGAGCACCAGCGCCTTGACCTCATCATCCTCAAAGGCCTCGCCGATAGCCCCGCTCAGTTCCACCACAAAATGCTCCGAAAGCTGATTGACCGGCGGATTGTTCATGGTGAACACAGCCACATTGTCCCGGATTTCCACCTGGATTGTTTGGTAGTCCGTTTTCATGACTCATACCCCCCTATCCTGATTGTTTATTCGTTCTGGTTGAAATGCTTTGTTTATGGTTTTTTAAGATTTCATAACCTGATAGGTTTCAGGT
>JAIVWA010000255.1:0-5819 GCA_049190255.1 Gammaproteobacteria bacterium
ACTAAAGTGATAGCAAAACCCGCACCTGGTAAGCAAGTATTAGGCGTGTTTTCGTTCAACCACTTTTTTTCATATAAATGACAGAGCGAAGCGATTCCATAATTCGTCAATCGTCATTCTTCATTCGTCATTGGTCTCATTCCGTTGCTTCATCGACGATTTCGGCGATATCTTTTACGTCTGCTTCGCCGTTGATATCGTTAATTCCATCTCGCAGCATGGTAATGCAAAAGGGGCACGCCGCTGCGACGCCGGTTGCCCCTGTTGCAATTACTTCTTCAGCGCGCTCATGGTTGATCCTTTTTCCGATGGTCTCCTCCATGAACATCCGTGCGCCGCCGGCACCACAGCAAAAGCCCTCGGTCCGGTTGCGCTCCATCTCGATCAGTGGCCGGCCGCCATTTACCATCTGCAGAAGCTGTCTGGGCGCATCTACAACCCCGTTCCAACGCCCCAGATAACAGGAATCGTGAAACGTCAAGTTTTCGATGGTGGTCCCGTTTGATTTCAAGCGTCCCTGACGGAAAAGATCCAGCAAAAATTCGGTGTGATGCACAACATCATATTTGGCACCGAACTGGGGGTACTCGTTTTTTAGGGTGTTAAAACAGTGGGGACAGCCTGCCAGAATTTTTTTGGGCTGGTACTGATTGAGAATCTCCACATTTTCGGCGATCATCATCTGGGCCAGGTATTCGTTGCCGGCACGCCGGGCAACGTCGCCGTTGCATCGTTCCTCTTCACCCAGAATGGCAAAATTCACACCGGCTTTTTTCAGGACCCGGACCAGGGCCTGGGCAATCTTCTTACCGCGATCGTCAAAAGATCCGGCGCAGCCGACATAGTATAAAATATCCGCTTCCGGGTTGTCGGTCATCAAGGGGACATCCAGACCCTTGGCCCAATGCGCCCGCGTATCACTGCCAAAGCCCCAGGGATTGGACTGGTTTTCAAGATTGGTGAAGGTTTCCTGCATTTCGGGTGGGAAATTGGATTCCATCAACACCTGGTATTTACGGGCTTCAAGGATGATGTCCAGATGCTGGATATTGACCGGACAGATGTCTTCACAGGCCCGGCAGGTGGTGCAGGACCACAGAACATCACCGGAAACCGGTGATTCCTCGCGAACCAGGGGTAAAACAGAATCATAGTCTTTGGCTAAAATTGCTTTGGACTGATCAAAAAGATCGACCTTGCTGTCATGGATAACGCGCTTCGGTGACAGGGGTTTGCCGGTTGCATCCGCCGGGCATTGCTCCTCGCACCGACCGCACTCGGTGCAGGCATAAAGATCCAGCACATTTTTCCAGGTCAGCTCTGAGACCTTTCCCAGCCCGAAACTTTCAGCTTCTTCGTCTTCGATATCGGTTTTGAGCATGGATTTGGGCCGGTCCAGGGGCTTTAAAAAAACATTGGGCACAGCAGCCAGCAGGTGCAGGTGTTTGGAGCCGGGAATATAGACTAAAAAGCCGAGAATCGTCAGCACATGGATCCAGTAGAAAATTTCAAAACCGGTTCGGCCGGCACCCGGGGAAAGGGCATTTAGATTAAATCCGTAGTACACCATCTTTGAAAATGTAAGATAGCGGCCATAATCAAAACCACTACCGCCGATTGAGGGTATGAGAAGAAAGGCATTGATAAAATAAAAGGTGATAATGATTACCGACGTGAAGAGAATAATGAGCCTCGCATCGAGGCCATCGGTCAGGTATTTGGGTTTGATAAACAAGCGCCGATAGAGGGCGTATCCCAAACCAACCAGAACCGGAAAGGCCAGAATGTCGGCCACAAAAAGATAGGCCCCGTAAAGTCCCGGGATCCAGGGGGCCACATGAAACCCCGGGAACACGCCCCGGATCATCAATTCCAGAGAGTGGGGCTGCACCGCTAAAAATCCGAAAAAGATAAGGGTGTGGGCCCAACCAGGCCCGGGTTTCCGGCGCACATTGGTCTGCGCCAGAACATCGGTAAACAACAATTTGATGCGCTCGGGGATTCGGTTCAGCTCAAACTCCGATTCTCCCTGGACGCTTTGCATAATTAATATCAGCCGTTTTAGGCTGATGAAAAACAAACCGAATCCGCCAATAATAGCGGCCGCCATCAGAACAGACTTAATCCAAAGGTAGGTCTCCATCGCTTAATCCACGCTTTGCGTTAGTTTATTAGGTTGGCTGGTTCATTGAGTTGATTGAGTTACACACTGCGTCATAATAAATGGTGGGTTCGCCCTTTGGACCATTGATTATAAAACTGCCGTATAGGGTTAAATATGCAGAACGCTGTATATGTATGCGCTATGGTTTATCTCGTTCGGTATAATGGTTACAGATGGGATTTTCGATTCAGTTTTAATCAGTAGTAGAACCAATGCCAACGGCCGGCACCCTGTCCTCAAACACCCGAAACCTGCCTGTCCACCGCAGCCCCTAAGGCGCATGAGGGACACCTGACACCTTGCTTACCAGCATTTTGCTTTGAGCATTGAGCCTTCTACCCTATAAGCCTATCAGTCTCCAGCATTCAAATTATTCTAACCAATCAACCGAATCAACCCAGTCAACCTAATTAACTCAATCAACTTAATCAACCAGTCAACCCAGTCAACTTAACCCCGCTGTTCTTTCAGCACTTCAGTAAGCACCGGCACCACTTCAAACAAATCGCCGATAATCCCGTAATCGCATTTGCCGAAAATGGGGGCGTCTTTATCGGTGTTGATGGCCACGATGATCTTGGAAGTTTTCATGCCGGCAAAATGCTGAACCGATCCGGAAAGCCCGCAACCGATGTAGAGTTTGGGACTGACCGTCTTGCCGGTCTGTCCGACCTGCATGCTGTGGGGCGCAAAGCCGGCATCCACCGCCGCCCGCGAGGCTCCCACAGCAGCCCCGAGTATATCGGCACATCCCCGCAGAATTTTATAATTTTCTGCGGCCGCGATGGGACGACCGCCGGTGATAATGATATTGGCCTCAGTCAAATCCACGGCCCCGGATGGGCTTTGTTTAACTTCTTTGACCACCAGCTTGCCGGGGTCCTGCACCGGGGCCAGGTATTCGGTCACTTCCGCCTCGCAGGCCGCGGTTTGCGCTTCAATGGCATTGGGCCGCAACCCACAGAAAAAAGGGCTGGCATTTAATTTTATGGTGGCAACGGTTTTGCCCGAAAAATGTGATTTGGTCACGGTTTGGGCGGCCAGATCGACCCCGATGCAATCCTGTACCAGGGGGGCATCCATCAATGCCGCCGCCCGCGCCAGCAGATCCCGACCTTTGGCACTGCTCAGCCCCAAAAAAGCCGTGATCTCAAAATGACGGATTGCTTCAACCAGAACAGCCGCCTGCATATCGGGACTGGCTGCCAGGTCACCGCCATCAACTTTAAGCCCCACAACCTTCTGGGCACCGTAGACCTGCAAGGTTTCTTTGTAATCGTCCACCCCGGCGGCTATAATAAAGGCATAAATTTCAGCATTCCCACCGCTTCGCGCCGCAGTAATAACGCCAAAATTCGCTTCCTTGACGCCATCCTCACCAGTCTCGATCCATATGCCAATGTTTGACATGGCTCTTCATTCTCCTGTTTTTACAAACTTAATCTTGCTCATTTCAATATCGTTGATTGAACATGCAAATCAATGTTACGGGTTGCGGGTTACGCGGTACGCGTTGCGTGTTACGAGATCCGCGTTAAGGAACATTCAGCGATAACTGATAGTCAAAAAATAAAATCGATAACATTCCTTTCATCAATCCGAAATCCCAAATCCGAAATCGAAAATATCAAAAAATCTTTTCCTCTTCTTTTAAAATCCTAACCAGCTGCTCAACCGACTCACGGGTTGAGCCTTCCAGGATCCTGGCTTCTCCCCTTTCCGGAACCGCTTCGAGATTAATGATTTCGGTCTGAGGCGATGTAAGATCCAGGCCAAATTCGGCAATGTTGACCTGTTTGACCTCTTTTTTCTTGGCTTTCAAAATATCCGGCAGTTTGGGATAATGCGGCTCGTTTAATCCTCTGGTTGCACCGATGACACAGGGCAGCCGCATTTCAACCACCTCGCGGGAGCCGCCGGCAATTTCGCGCTCGACACTGGCCACCCCGTCCCTGATTTCAAGACCGACAACATCCGTGACCACCGGCATATCAAAGGCCTTTGCCAGCCGAAAGGGTGTCTGCATCCCTTCGCTGTCGATCGACTGCTTGCCGCAAAAAATCAGGTCCGGCGCGCCGTCTTGCTCAATGGCTTTTTTAAGGGCCTGGGCGGTCAGAGCACTATCCAGAAACTGGGCGTCGGTTTTGACCAGAATTCCGCGATCAGCCCCCAGGGCAAGGGCCGCACGCATCGTTATAAGGGCGGACTCTTTGCCGACGGTGACGACCACCACCTCTCCTGATGCGGCCTGTTTGACCAGCTGAACCGCCTCTTCCACGCCGTACTCATCATAAGGATTGACGATAAACTTGCATGTTTCCGCAAAACCGGTGCCGCCGACCACTGTTATCTTGGCCGCCGTATCCGGTACGTGTTTGACACAAACGTATGTTTGCATGGCCGATTCCTCTCATAATTGCTAATTCAAATTGATAATATTACGGAAATTACTATAAATTTATTCTGTTCGTCAAAAAACTAATTGTATTTATACATAACCTCAGGTTATCTAATGTTTTCGGTGTTCCGAAAACAGTATAAACAAAGAAGGTAAAGAGCATGAATCTTAACCAGTTGAAAATATTTTATTTAGCGGCCAAAAAAAGAAATTTGAGCGTGGCGGCCGCAGAGCTCTTCATCACCCAGCCGGCAGTCACAAAAGGAATTCAGCGCCTGCAGGAATATTACGATATGAAATTTATCGATCACATCGGGAAGAAACTGGTCCTGACCGACGCAGGGGAGGTGCTTTATGAGATTGCCGAAAAAATATTTGAACTGGAGAGCAAAGCCGAAGAGAGTATCCGTGATTTTCAGGAACGCAAACGGGGACGGATCCGGATTCTTTCAAGCGAGAGTTTCGGCGATTACTACCTGCCGCGCATCATTATACCTTTCAGCAAAGCCTATCCGCTGGTGCGAATCACAATGAACATCCTGCCTACTGAACAGGTTATAGAAAATACGGCTGCCCTCAACAACGACCTGGGATTTATTTCTTATCCAGTTGAACATAAGAAACTTTTGGTCAAAGAAGTTCTGGAAGACCAGCTGGTTATCATAACCCCCCCGGACCATCCCCTGGGCCGCTACCCCACGCTGGAGCCCTCGAATCTGGAAAACCAATTGCTAATCATGCACGAAACGGGTTCAGCTCCCCGCAAAGCCTTGGAGAACTATATTCGAAAAAATGATCTTTCGGTCAGCATTCATCTGGAGCTTTCCAGCAACCGCGCCATCAAGCGGGCGGTGGAGGATGGAATCGGTATTGCCCTGATATCAAGGAAAGTCGCCAATGAAGAAATCCGCAATAAAAGGCTTCGGGCGATCCCCCTGTCAGATCGATCCATGACACGCAAATTCTATATGGTCCACCACCAGGACAAATATCTTTCCGAATCCCTGCAGAATTTTATCGACATGGTATTTAAGTGGGCGGCGGAATATATGCGGACGCTTTAATCTTGATACACTCGTAAAAAGTCAGAAAAGCAAACTTTTTACGAGTGTGTTTTGTATTTGGTGTTTAGTGTTTAGTATTCTAACATACCGATATTGCATCATATATTTCATACCAAACACCAAACACGAAACACCAAACACTTGATGAATTCGACTTTTTACGAATTCATCAAGTTTGAGGTACATGTGTGTT
>JAIVWA010000255.1:5829-6836 GCA_049190255.1 Gammaproteobacteria bacterium
GTTGAAAAATTCCATTTTTCGTATAATATAAATTATAACCTGGATAAACCGGAAAATACCTTGAGAAAAGAAATGCCTAAAGTGCCTAAAACCAGAATGCCTAAAATGCACTAAAGTGCCTAAAATAGCAGCAAGCGCGCGGTTTATAGGTGTCAGTTACTTACAACATGTTGTCAGAACAGCCCTACTAAGGGCCCTATAGGGAAACAGCCATGTATGGACAATTTGAGGACGAGCTTCAAAATGAGCTGGAAGAGATCACCGAATCCGGCCTGTATAAATCCGAGCGTCATTTAACTTCCGCCCAGCAAGCCCGCATCAGGGTCGATGAAAAGCAGGTATTAAATATGTGCGCCAACAACTATCTCGGCCTGGCGGATAATAAAGAGATCATTGAAGCGGTAAAGAAAGGCCTCGATGACCGGGGGTTCGGGATGGCTTCCGTGCGCTTTATCTGCGGAACCCAGGACATCCACCATGAGCTTGAAAAGAAAATCAGTGACTTTTTCGCAACCGATGACACCATTCTTTACTCCTCGTGTTTTGATGCCAATACCGGCCTTTTTGAAACCCTGCTTGGTGAAAACGATGCCATCATCTCAGACGCTTTAAATCATGCATCGATCATAGACGGCGTCCGTTTGTGCAAGGCGGCCCGCTATCGTTATGACCACGGGGACATGGCCTCACTTGAGAAATGCCTGCAGGAATCAGCGGAAGCCAAAACCAGGATGATCGCTACCGACGGCGTATTCAGCATGGACGGAGAGTATGCCAGACTGGAAAATATCTGTAATTTGGCCGAAAAATACGCTGCCCTTGTAATGGTGGACGACAGCCATGCCACCGGTTTTGTGGGTCCCACAGGGCGCGGCACGGTCGAGCTTTGCGGGGTTCAGCAACGGGTCGACATCATCACTTCAACCCTGGGCAAAGCCCTGGGCGGCGCATCCGGCGGATTCACCACCGGACGCAAGGGCATCATCGAAATACTGCGGCAGCGCTCG
>JAIVWA010000256.1:0-6820 GCA_049190255.1 Gammaproteobacteria bacterium
AGGGCTGAAAAGAAACAGAAATAGTAAAACAAATGAAATTAAATTGCGGAGCGGAGCGACATCATTATTCGATGCTTATAGTCCGCCTCTGGAGGATTCAACGTTGGACGTTCGATGTTGGACGTTCATCTTTCAAACCATCCCCGTATGGCATAAATGCAATGAGTGTCCATTTACCAAATAACTTCGCGCTAATGGGGCGAAGCCCCTAACTTGTCTCAAGGCATTCTTTGGTCAGATTCTCATCGAATGCCACCGGATAACTGCCATCAAAGCAGGCCTTGCAAAAATTCTTTTCCGGATTTTCAATCCCGGTAGATTTCAAAAGCCCTTCGATGCTGAGGTAATGCAAAGAATCGAGTCCCAGATACTCCCTGAGCTCCTCAACCGTTTTTTGGGCGGCAATCAGCTCTCCCCGGGTAGAAAAATCGATCCCGTAGTGACAGGGAAACCGATGGGGGGGGCCGGCCACCCGCATATGAACTTTTCCCACACCCAGCTTTCGTAACGCTTTTACCCTTGTTTTAATGGTCGTACCCCGGATGACGGAATCTTCAATAATAATGATATCTTTACCTTCCAGGACTTTTTTAATGGGGTTGAGCTTTACGCGCACACCAAAATCGCGCATACTCTGGGTCGGCTGAATAAAAGTGCGTCCCACATAATGGTTGCGGATCATGCCCATCTCGAAGGGGATGCCGGAGGCTTCCGAGTAACCGATGGCCGCATACGTCCCTGAATCAGGGAACGGCATCACAAAGTCCGCCTCAACGGGGGCCTCTTCCGCCAGGCACCGGCCGTGGGCTTTGCGGGTAAGATAAACATTTTTACCATAAAATGTACTGTCCGGTCGGGCAAAATAAATAAATTCAAATATGCAAAAGGCCCTCTGGTCGGCATGCGGGGTTTTTATGCTTTTAATCCCGTCTTGACTGATAATGACAATTTCTCCGGGATCGAGTTCACGCACAAATTCAGCTTCGACAAGATCAAAAGCACAGGTTTCAGAAGCCAGTACATAACTGCCGTTCAATTTACCAAGGCACAACGGCCTGAAACCATAAGGGTCTTTGATACCGATAACTTCACCCCGGCTTGTCAGCATTACAAATGAAAAGGCCCCCTGCAGCCGGGATACGGTTTCAATGAGTGCTTCTTCGAATCCATGTCCCAGGTTTTTTACGAAAAGGTGCAGAAAGATCTCGCTGTCCATCGTGGTCTGGAAAATAGAGCCGGCTTCTTCAAGCTCATTTTTCAGGGCCTGGGCATTGACAATGTTGCCATTGTGGGCCACGGCATAGGATTTTTTTCTGTGGCGCACCATAAAGGGCTGGGCATTGGTCAGTATCGAGCTGCCCGTAGTGGAATAGCGTGTGTGGCCGACAGCGCAGCGCCCTTCCAACTCCTGCAGGACGTTCATGTCGAAAACATCTGATACCAGCCCCATGCCTTTATATCCAACAATCGAATCACCCTTGATGGTCGCAATTCCGGCACTTTCCTGGCCCCGATGCTGCAAGGCGTATAGGCCAAAATAAGTTATGGAAGCAGCTTCAGCATGATCACAGATACCAAAAATACCGCAGGCTTCGCGAGGTTTGTCAAAGTCAGTCATATTTTGTAAACTCCTTAATATATTTTAGCCGAGCTTAATATCGATGATGGGCCTGAACTTTTTAAATCCGAAGCACGAAATTCGAAATACGAAACAAATCCGAATATCAAAAAATCTAATGTTCAAAACTAAAAACGATAATCAGATCTTTTTTCTAATTAAAAAGCAACTCCTCATTGTTTAGAATTTTGAATTTCGGTCATTCGGTATTGTTTCGAGTTTCGAATTTCGATATTCGAATTTGCCCTACTATCGCTATAAACGCCTATTTAGCATCGGCACAATTTTACCAATGTCTCCGGCTGAAGCGCTTACCCGATGGGCATATTTTCCACCAGATCCCAGACCCCGCAGGGACAGGCCGCCGCGCAAAATCCGCACCCGATGCACAGGCTTTCATCGACCACATATTCATAGGCGCTGCCCTCCAATTCTGTTTTGCTGATGGCCTGGGGCGGGCAAACCGATATACAGATACCGCAATCACGGCAGGCCCCGCAGGAAGAACACTGAGAGCCGCAATGATCCAAATTGGCAAATTCCGTCACCCGGGGATCAAAATATTCAAGGGTCACGCGGTCTTTACTGATCATTTCGCGCTTGAAGGGCAGGGGCACATTGCCCTCCAGAATGTCACAAATCGCCTGGGCCACAATTCGTCCGGAACCGATGGCATCCGTTAAAAGGCCCGGCCGGACCACATCGCCGATGGCAAATACCTTGGGATCGTTGGTTTGATACCGGTCATCAACTTTGATAAATCCATTTTCTTCGGCAATGGTTTCGGGCAGAAAATCCAGATCGGGCACATCGCCAATCGAAATAATGACGGTATCTGCCGGAATTTCCTGGCCGTCGGCCAGCTTGACGCTGTGGGATGTTATTTCTTTGGTGAAAACCGGCCATTTAAACTTGGCACCGACGGCCTCGGCTGCTTCTCTTTCCTTGCCGAAGGAGGCCGGTTCCTGGACGTCCAGCAATGTGATAAACTCGCCACCCAAGCGGTGAGCTTCAGCCGCCGCATCACAGCCGACGTTTCCGGCACCGATGATGACGACATGTTTACCCGCTTTGGCCTTGTTGGTCTTGGCCTGCTTAAGGAAATCCAACGCCGCGATAGCCCGCTCGTTACCCGGTACGGGGAGCGTTCTGGGCTTTTGGGCCCCGATGGCGATCACGACAAAATCGAAATCTTCCCGCAGCTGCTGAACCTCCTCGCGTTTAAGGGGTTGCTGAAGGTTTACATGGGGTAAAACATCTTTAACCCGTTTAAGTTCTTTGGTCATCACCTCTTGCGGAAGTCGGCTGGCGGGAATAACCCGGGAAATTTTTCCGCCGATGTTATTGGCCATTTCATAAATAATGGTTTGATGCCCTTTCAGACGAAGTTGCCAGGCAACCGAGATCCCCGCCGGTCCCCCGCCGATGACCGCAATTTTTTTATCACCCTGCGGCGGCAGCTCCGGCAATTTGGCATCGATGCTTGCCTGACCGAGTTGGGTTACATCCACCGGCGCCATGGCCGAGGACTGGCGCGTGCAGGACTGCATGCACAGATTGGGGCACAGATATCCGCAAATGGAAGCGGGAAACGGCGTGTAGCTAAGGGCCAGGTCTATGGCCTCATCAATGCGACCCTCGCGAACCAATTGCCAGCGCTCCTGAACCGGGATACCGGTCGGGCAGGTCGCCTCGCAGGGTGCGGCATATTTTCGATTTTCCCAGATCGGTATAAACCGCCGCAATTCGCCGGTGGTAATCAGGGCGATGGGACTGCGATCCAGATCGGTGAGGTCGCCAATAAGACCGCCTCGGCCAAGCTCTTGCTCCCAAACCTGCTTATCAAACGATTGCATGGATCGCATCGGCCGGGATATTTTTTCATGGGGTGTCCGCGCAACAATTAACTGCCACTGACTGCGATCGGAAAATGTTTCCATCAGCTCGTTGCGACCAATACGATTTAAAAAACTCCGGATGTTTTCGTTCAGCCAATTCCAATCCTCATCTCCCATGGAAATCAGTTTGGCGTCGGATTGACTGTAACCGGCATGCGGCCCGCGGAAGAACACCTTGCCGGCGACCATGCCCACAAAAGGTCGATACCCAAGAACATTATCAGGGTTTTGGGCGTCATAACCGCAAACCACGGCGATACCGCCCGCCATGAACTCACCGAAATAATCTCCGGCCGACCCTAAGACCCACAGCTCGGGCGGGTCAAACCGGGGATTATGCTTGGTCATGGTCATTCCCCTGGCCCCGATGTTACCGGAGATATAAATTTTACCCTGGGCCATGGCGTTGGCACATCCATTGCCGGCATGACCGTGCACCACAATCTCTGATCCGGCATTGAGCCAGCCCACATCATCGGATGCCGGGCCCAAAACTTCGATGGACGTATTGGGAAATCCCATGGATCCGAGGCGTTGTCCGGGCTGACCGACTACCTGGATGTGAACCTTTTCATTACCGGCCCGCCAGAGCCGTCCGCCGATACCGTGCTGGCCGTAAGCCTCAATCTGCAACGTTCGGTACCCCTGGGCCACGGCATCCTGGATCTGTTCTTCAAGAATCCGTGTGGTGACACGCTCTCCGGCAAATATCCCGGAAATGACATGGGAACTTGTTTTGCTGCTAATATCCTGGTCTGACATGTTCCGTGCTCCAAATTATTTATTCAGACGATATTCCGTTTGTTCCAGTAAATCGTTGCAAGAAAATTAATGGTAGAAGGTATAGGGTAGAAGGTGCAAAGGACGTGGTATGAGGTATAGGGTATAGGGTTTAAGGTAGAAGGAATACTGTCTATTTTTAATTCTGAAATTTCATTGATTTTTACCTTACACCTTACACCTTATACCTTATGCCTTTTCGTATTTAATATTGGATTTGTGCCATTCTTAACAATCCCCAATCCGAAATCTCAAATCCCAAATCCTCTCATTCCGCATTCCGCATTCCGAATTCGAAACCCTCTGTCTTTCAGTAATTAAATTCAGGTCATCTTATGCCTCACAGCTGCTTGCCGCGATGCACGCAATAGCATAATTTTTAGTTCATTTGGTAAACGATATTCATTAAATAAGACTTCTTAATACTCAGCTAAAATTATTTGATAAATCGAATTTAGTAAATTATTTCAGTTTTTTAGCAGATATTTGTTGACTTAGTTCTTACAATATTTTACAGCCATACAAACATAGAAACAGTTGTATTGTCATCGGAATTGGTATGAAATGAGATCGATTTTCACAACCTGACCGGCACCTCTGATTCACGGCTTTTGATCGAAACCGCTATCAATCGAAACAACTGCAACGGCAAGGTTGAAATATGGAGAGCGCCAAAAAAAATCTTACGTTAATTGAGACGCGTACCGACACAAGCAGCCTGGAAGAAAAAGACCCCACCACCGCTTCAGATCCCGCCAACCATGAAGTCCCCTCCCAAGAAAGAACGGACCATTTTTCTGTCGCCAGCCGGCAATCCCAGTTCGAAAAGCTGGATACAGAAATAAAAGTCGACAAAACCCAGCTTATCAACAAGTTGAATTTCATTAATTTCCAGGACGGCACCGTCTCCGTCAATTTCAAGCACCTCAAATACGATAAGAAAATTACCCTCAAAGCCACACCCCAACCCTGCATGGGCGACCTTGTCGACTGCCTGTGGATAGAAGACAAAAATATAACCCAGATATTACAATCTTACCGATTTAGCAATATTCTCATCACCAATGGACAAAAACTGCTAAAAGTAGAACCGGAGGTAATCAGGATTGACGCCGTGGGAATCAGTGTTCTTCTTCCGGAGACCTGCACGGAAATCAGTTCACGCAAAGCCATGCGCTATCTATGCCAAGGCATATCCGTGCAGCTTATTCAAAACAGCACTGTTTTCTCAGGCGCTCTCATGGATTTCAATGGGTTTTCCTTTAGGGTTAAACTGACAGCGGCACCGCCACAAACCTTTGATTGGGTGAACCCCGAACAACCGGTCAATATAATTTTGTCGGGCGCAGCGGTCACCATCTACACCGGCGAATGCAAAATCGTCAGACACACCCACGGTCAAAACTCAAGAAACTACATCCTTGAGCCGCTCAAGCACGAGATTCAGCGATTCAAGCAAAAAGAATTTCGCAGCGAAAGATATGTGCTAACGCCGACACCCAACATGGTATCCCGGCACCCTTTGACCGGAATGAGGGTTGACCTGAAGGTGGTGGATCTGTCCGGTTCCGGATTTTCGGTAGAAGAAGATAAATGCAACACGACGCTGCTGCCGGGCATGATTTTGCATGAACTCGAGCTGAACTTCGCAAACAGCTATAAAATTCAATGCAGCGTCCAGGTAGTTTTCCGCAAGGAGATGGTTGACCCCAGCGGTGAAAAGTGGATCAAATGCGGCCTGGCACTGCTGGATATGGATATACGCGATCATCTCAAACTTATCACAATGCTGCATCAGGCCAAAAACAAAAATTCGTACATTTGCAACGATGTAGATCTTGATGCCCTGTGGGATTTCTTTTTTGAAACCGGATTCATTTACCCTGACAAGTATGCGGCGATACAGAAAAACAAAAAACAGATTAAAGAAACCTACGCCAAGATCTACACCCAAAATCCCCAAATCGCCAGGCATTTCATTTATCAGGAAAAGGGAACCATTTTCGGCCATATGGCCATGCTACGCTTTTATGAAAACGCCTGGATGATTCATCATCATGCTGCCAGGAAATCAGCATTAAACAAAGCAGGGCTGATTGTCCTCGATCAAATCGGACGCATGATCAATGACTCCCACCGCCTCTAT
The DNA here is from genome assembly GCA_049190255.1 of Gammaproteobacteria bacterium. Taxonomy (GTDB): domain Bacteria; phylum Desulfobacterota; class Desulfobacteria; order Desulfobacterales; family JAFDCJ01; genus JAFDCJ01. The sequence goes on from JAIVWA010000256.1 coordinate 6,443, forward strand.
TCCCTTCACATGGATTATATGATCTGCTACTACCGGCCGGATAACAAATTTCCCAGCAGAGTGTTCGGAGGCGCCGCAAAAAACATCGACGACCCCAAAGGATGTTCGCTGGACAGCTTTGCTTATCACCATTTTAACAATACGCGCCGCTCAAAGTCGGATCTGCCCGGGGGTTGGCAAATAACTCAAACCGAACCCGAAGATCTGCAGGAACTGGCGGGCTTTTACAAACATACGTCAGGCGGGCTTTTGCTGGATGCCCTGGATCTGGGACCGGAGAAACTATACAGCGACGGTCTGAGCAAAGAATACGAACAGCAGGGCTTGACCAGGCTGCGCTATCTTTACTCGTTGAAACACAACGGGTATCTTAAAGCA
>JAIVWA010000257.1:0-6804 GCA_049190255.1 Gammaproteobacteria bacterium
GTATTTTTATGCAACCTGCATTTTAGGATATCAGGGCCGGCTATTTGAGATAAGGGCAGTTTCACGTCATACCCAGGACCTGGTATGGCAGCCGCTGCTGCAATGGGCTGTTCTGGGAATCATAAATCTCGTCATGGCCTTCACCTCCTTTCGACTGCTTTTTGTATCCTATCATGCCATATTTATATAGGGTAAACTATTTTGCAATAAGACGGCATTGACTTAGATCAATTATATCATTGTGCTTTTTTTCATGTTCAGGGGCTCTTTTTTTCTTTCTTTTTTGGCCCATCTTTCTATACTCCTTATTTTTGGATCATCTTCCTCCAATCGACCGTCGGTAACTCTCATAATCCGCTGGGCATAGCCCGCACAGGCCGGGCTGTGCGTCACCATGACAATGGTCATGCCCTCCTGGTTAAATCGGAGGAGTAATTCCATTATTTCCCGCGTTGTTTTGGTGTCCAGGTTACCGGTGGGTTCATCCGCCAACAAAACCGGCGGCTCGTTTACGATGGACCGGGCAATCGCAACGCGCTCTTTTTCTCCGCCTGAAATTTGATTGGGAAGGCGGCGGGCTTTTTCCAGCAGACCAACCTGGGCCAGCGCTTCTTCTGTCATTTCCCGTTTTTTCTGTTTGCCGGCCTTAACAACAGTCAAGGGCAGCATGACATTCTCGCTAACAGTCAGATAGGGCACCAGATGGAAGCTTTGAAAAATAAATCCCAAAAACTCCCTGCGAAAATCTGCTCGCTGTTCCTGGCCCAAACTGTATATGTCGATATCGTCGACAATCAACCGGCCGGATGTCGGAGCATTCATCGCTCCCATCATCCCCAGCAGGGTTGATTTGCCGGCGCCTGATTCGCCCATGATTCCGACAAAGTCCCCTTCTTCAATTTTAAAACTGATGTCAGCAACGGCGGCCACCGCCGCATCTCCTCTTCCGTATTGTTTAACCAGTTTATCTGCAACGATATAACTCATTATTCACCTCATTAGAATTTGTTTCGAATTTCGGATTTCAAGTTTTTCATACAACCTTGACCCGAACCCGTCGGAGGCGGCCCTTAAATCTTCAATCTTCAATCGAAAATATTCAATCATAATGCCCTCAGGGCTTCATTCGGATCCAGCCGGGCGGCCATAAATGCCGGATAAGCACTTGAGATCAACCCGACGGCCAGGGCCGTGAAAATGGCGCCCCCCGCCAGTTCCAAGCTAAAGGGAACCAATCCGGAATGACCTTCACTAAAAATGGCGAGAGCGGCTTTGGTTACTCCGAATCCCAGAAAATAACCGATGATACCGGCCAGACCGGATAAAATTACAGCCTCGGTGAAGATTATTTGCATGATGTGGCGCTTGCGGAAACCGATGGCGCGAAAGATCCCGATTTCATCGGTGCGCTCCCTGACGCTGCCCATCATCGTCACCAGCACCACCAGGCTGCCGATTAAAAGAATGACGCCTGAAATGCCGTAGGAAAATTTCTTGAACTGGGCCAGGGTCTCCATCCGGCTTTTGACCACCTGCTGAATCGCCATCACTTTGGCTCCGGGAAGCACATCGGAGATCTGTTTGACCATGGCCTCAATCGGGCAATCTTTACAAAGGGCGGCCACCTCGGCCATGGAAACCTGTCCCTGCTTGTCGAAGATCGACTGGGCCGTGGCCAGGCGGGTAAATGCCAGCTGATCATCCTGGGACCCGGTGGGATGAAGGATGCCGGAGACCACCAAATCATTGTCGTTAATGGTGACCCTGTCTCCGACCTCAAGATTGAGGATCCGGGCCGCTTCAGCACCCAAAATGATGCCGCCGGCATCCGGCAGGGCACCCTGCTGCAGTTTCCACCAGGGCTTTAAAATTCCAGCCGCTTTAAAATCGACGCCGGCCACAAGCACTTTATGGCTGCTCAGATTGGCCACGCCCAGGACCATTGGTCCCAGGGCGGCGATATTGGCTGAATTTTTGATAGTCCCCACCCGTTCCAGGTCCTGCTGGCGAATTTCCTCCATCTCAAAAGACACGCCGCCCAGGGAGAGCCCCCCGTAGGATAGCGCCAGATTTTCCGTTTTGGGTACAATCAGGATGTTGGCGCCGTATTTTTCAAGTTTGTGGTTGATGTCGTTGGTCATGGCCTCGATATAACTGATGATACCCACCACGGTCGACACGCCGATGACCAGTCCGGCAAGTACGAAAGCGGCTTTGCCTTTACGCCGCAAAAGGTTTTTAATTGATATCGCGTTAAGGGTCATAACTATACTTTCCCAGAAAAATTAAAGTACTGCTTGCCGTCCAGAATATCCTTGAGTTGGATAACCAATTGGCCGTTTTCCACAGTTCTGTTTAAGGGCGCCGGGTTGCAGCCGCCTTTGACTTCGTTGACGAGCACGGAGGCAAACCTGCGGCCGCAGTTTCGACAAACCATATGGTCACCTTCCTGGTAATAGCCCTTGCCCGCCGGCCAGCAAACATCGCAGGCATCAAATGCCGCCCGGATAATGCCGTCTGAACTTTTAAGAATAAAATAGCGGATGGTAAATTTACCGTCCGTGTGTTCAAAATGACGTGCCTTGCCGTCCTCAAACAGGCTGACGGGAAAAGCAACGGATGTGTGGCCGGTTGCGGAAGGGGCAATGGCCGTCGCCGACTGCTCTTGCCCGCCCTGGCTGACATAGAAAACTGCCGCGGCGGCGATGATGACCACGCCGATGAGGGCGACTAACAACGGCAGGCGATTTTTTTTCTCGGTTCCAAGAACAGCCGCTTTTTTGGCTGCCATTTTATCCTGATTCTTTTTCTTTCCTTTTTCCGACATAGTATATACTCCTTCTCTAATGATCTAATGTTGTGTCCTTTATGTAATCTATAAAATTCGGATTGTCTTTGTAGACCTTCCCATTCCAAGAAACCGCAAATTAAATCCCAAATAACAAAGCTCAAACTACAATGACTCAAATTCAAAACCTGTTTGAATCATTGGGATTTCGAATTTGGATATTGCCCTTCGACATGGCTCAGGGTGGTGAGCTTGTCGAACCATTTGTTATTTGGTGCTTGGCCTGCGACGAGCTCAGTCGTGTCGAATTTTCTCAATCATGAATGCAAGTGTTGCATTTAAATGTGCAATTGATGGGTAGTAACGAGCACGCACCAGTAGCCGGGGGTGTATCAGATGAGAAATGATAGGTTTTGAAGATATAAGGGTGGCGGACGGGATATCTCCCGTGAAAATTGGTCAAAATCATGGCCCCTGAAACCATGCCGGTCGATCAGAGAATCGCTTAAATTTTGGGTTGACCCGACGGCATTTAGTGGGTGACCACCGGAAGAACTCAGGGTAATGTCCGGCAATTCCAGTTGAGTGCCGAATACTAAATCACAGGGAGTTAGCGGAGTCCCGTTGCAGCAACCCATAGCGGCCCGCATTTGTTTTCCCGGGTTATGTTGCCCGGTCATCGGATTGCTCTGGCAGCAGCATTTTAGCTTGCAACCCGAATTGGCAAGTACGCCGGTGGCAAACAAACTCGCACCAAAGGTCAGGGTTAATGCAATGCAGATTGCTTTCAAAATGAGCAATCTGGTTGGGGGGGCATCCTTTTCCATAGTAAATTAGTATACATTAGGCAATTTTGCCATGTCAATAGATTTGATCAAAAATCTTTACAAGGCCGGTGTTCGTATATATATTTCAGACACCTTCAAATAGTTGATTAACCATATTTTAAAAGAAAGGATCAAAAATGAGTTACGATTTTAATGCGGACGATGTATTAGAAATGGCCGAACAGCTTGAAAAAAACGGAGGCAAATTTTATCGAGCCGCCGCCGAAAGTACGAATGACCCTGACAACAAAAAATTTTTGCTGGAACTGGCAGCCATGGAAGACCAGCATGAACTGACATTTAAAGCCATGCGGGCCGAATTATCCGAAAAAGAAAAAGAATCGACCGTTTTTGACCCTGACGGTGAAGCGGCTTTATATTTGCGGGCGCTGGCAGACACCCGTGTTTTTTTTGAAAAGGAAATGAATGTCACCTCCATGAAAGCCATACTCAAGTCCGCCATTACAGCGGAAAAAGACTCCATCGTTTTCTATCTGGGAATGAAGGAAGCCGTAGACGAAAGCCTGGGAAAGGGACGGATCGACCACATTATTAAAGAAGAAATGGGGCACATCAAGTTGCTGAGCGGCAAGTTGGTGCAGTACAAAGAATAGGCATTCTCAATACACTTACCAACATCAAGCCAAGTCCCCATTACAGAGGTTTGTTCAAAAACCGAGGCTATAAGGTGTCAGGTTTCAGGTTTCAGGATTGAGGGCTCAGCATCTTAGGTCCTGACACCTGAAACCTGACACCTGAAACCTCACGCATAGTAGGCATAAGTTTTCTATTTAGGAGTACCGTCAACTATTTATCGTATGAATAAGGGACTATTCGGCGTCTTTTCCGTATTCAGCCAGATCTTCCAGGCCGCTGCGATCAAGCAAGGTAATTTTTTTTCCTTCGACCCGAATTAAATTATTACTGGAAAGTTTGGCGAAGATTCGGGACAATGTTTCCGGAATGGTGCCCAGGATACTGGCAAGCTGACCTTTTGAAATATTTAAGGTCACAACCTCATCCTGGCCCTGCTCGGATGCAAGAAAAATAAGATAGGATGCCAGCCGCGCCGGCATTTCTTTCAGGGACAGGTTTTCAATCTGGACGGCAAACTGGCGCAATTTCTTAGACATTACAGCCAGCATATTCAGAGCCAAGGAGGGGTTTGCAGTAATCAAGCCAACGATGGCTGCTCGGGGGAGAAACAAAACCTGGGAGCGCTCAATGGCCTGTGCATGGGCCGGAAATCTCTGGCCTTCAAAAACCGGAACTTCACCAAAGGGCTGGCCGGGGCCGAAAATATGCAGGATCTGCTCTTTTCCTTCAGTAGAAACTTTAAAGACCTTAACACGGCCTGCGGCTATGATAAAAAAGCCCTTACCCTCATCTCCCTCTGAAACGATAATTTCACCCTTGTTAACTTGCTTCTCAATGGCGATTTTTTTGATGGCTTCAAGCTGATCTTCGGGAAGTCCGTTAAAAAGGGGAATAGCAGATATGACATCCAGAATTTTTTTCATAATTTCTTCTTTTTATTCAAATTTTGATTTAAGTCAAGGCATTAAATGAATGCCTGCGCTAATATAGCAGTAATAATAGGAAATTTGAGCGGCTGACACCGGCCTTTAATTGAATATTGAAAGGATTTAAGACCATGAAATGTCCCGGACAAGATACCCAGTACTGGCAGGCAGGGGCGATTTTTGATGAAAAATGCCCGAAGTGCAGTCACAAAGTCGAATTTTTTAAAGATGACACCACCCGCAAATGCGGCAATTGCGGTCATCGATTTATCAATCCCAAGATGGATTTTGGCTGTGCCTCATACTGCCAGTATGCCGAACAATGCATCGGGGATTTACCGCCCGAACTTCTGGCCCAGAAAGAAGATTTGCTGAAAGATCGCGTGTCCATTGAAATGAAACGGCATTTTAAAACCGATTTTAAGAGAATCGGTCATGCATCCCGGGTGGCCAGGTATGCGGAGCGAATCGGAAAAAGTGAAGGCGGCAATATGGCTGTCATTCTATCCGCAGCCTATCTTCACGACATTGGGATTGTAGAAGCTGAGAAAAAATACAACAGTACAGCGCCGCAATACCAGCACAAGGAAGGCCCTCCCATAGCCAAGGAGATTTTAGTAAAATTAGGGGCCAAGGAAGAACTTATCGAAGAAGTTTGTGATATCATTGGCCATCATCATCAGCCACGATCAGATGACAGCTTGAACTTTAAAGTGGTTTATGATGCCGATCTGGTAGAAAACACCGATGAAATGCAAAAAAGTAATCCAATTGATGCCGAAAAACTGGTGGAAAAAATAGAAAAATTATTTCTGACCAAAAGCGGCCAGGAGGTTGCGAGAGAAGTTCTTCTCGCCTGAAATAACAATTGAATAATTTCGAACGCCAAACCTAATTTTAGAATAAGGAGACATTATGAAAGTAGTACGTAAAATCATAGAGATCGATGAAGAACTGTGTGATGGCTGTGGCAACTGTGTTCCGTCCTGCGCTGAAGGCGCCCTGGAAATTATAGACGGCAAGGCCAAAGTGCTCGCTGATTTTTATTGCGACGGATTAGGGGCATGCCTGGGTGAGTGTCCCGTAGACGCCCTTAAAATTGTAGAACGCGAAGCAGATGAATTTGACGAAGAAGCTGTCGAAGAACTTCTGGCGCAACAAAAAAAGGAAGAGGCCAAAGTAATGCCCATGGCCTCCGGCGGATGCCCCTCTGCCAGGCTGCAAACATTTGGATCCCCCCAGGCAGCACCGGCATCGGATCCCTGCGGGTGTGCCAACCAGCCGGCAGCCTTTGATCAATCCGAATCCGCCCTTTCCCACTGGCCGGTTCAAATTATGCTGGTCCCACCGACAGCGCCATTTTTAAAAGGAGCGGACCTGCTGGTACTGGCAGATTGCGTGCCGGTGGCCTATCCCAGCCTGCACCAAGATTTTCTGCAGGGAAAAGCGGTCATGATGGGTTGTCCGAAATTTGATGATGCCGAGCATTACATCGAAAAATTTTCTCAAATTTGCCAACAATCCGGCATCAAAAGCATCACCGCGGTGGTCATGGAAGTCCCCTGCTGCTCGGCACTTCCGGTAATCGTTAAAAAAGGTATGGAACTCTCCGGCGTCGAGATCCCCATGGAAGAGGTGGTCATCAGCACCAGGGGCAAAGTCCTCG
>JAIVWA010000258.1:0-6802 GCA_049190255.1 Gammaproteobacteria bacterium
CAATGTCCATATGAGTACCCTCTCATTTTCCTGTAATTAGAAAATAGTTTAGAAAACCGACGTCGGATAAACAATATCAAATGGTATAGGGTGTAAGGTTTAAGGTATAAGGCACAAAAGAAAGAACAGATGACAGAAAACAGACGCTTCCGATCTCGGATTTTAGATTTGGGATTTCGGATTTTTATAAGGAAAACGTCTTATTTTAGACCTTCGCCTTGAGTCTTTTCCTATTTTCCGCATTCCGCATTCCAACTTCCGAATTCTTGATACCCTCTACCTTCAACCCTATACCTTCTACCTTGTGCCTTATACCATTAAATTTGGAGCAATATATTTGCAAACCCGCGAGCAAGAGACAATTTGCAGAGACTATCGATCAATCTACATCTCCAGCTTGCCGGTCCGCGCCGCTGTCCACAGCCAGTTTCCGGGAGGGTCCACATTGGCAACCGGATCCACCACCGCATGGATAACCGCCGGTTTGCCGGATGCCTGGGCCCGTTCGACCGCCGCTTTTATCTCCGATCCTTTGCTGACGAATTCACCGTGACATCCCATGGCAATGGCCACCTGATCGTACCGCACCGGTGCATGATCGTGACCGAACCAGTCGGCTTGCCGGCCGAACATACGCTGCTGGGCGGTTTTCTCCATGCCATAGGCTCCGTCAACAGCCACAAATATAATGACCGGCAGGTTATTCCGTACGGCGGTTTCCAGTTCCTGAATATTGAATCCGAAGGCACTGTCTCCGGTCACACAGTAAACCGGGGTATCCGGCCGGGCGAGTTGGGCGCCGATGGCATAGGGCAGGCCGGTACCCAGATGGCCGTAATTCATTGAATAGATCACCGTTCGTTGCGCTCTGGCAACGTGATAATGAATATCCCAAAGGGTTGTGTTGCCGCCGTCCATCACAAAAATGGCATCCGGCGGGAATATGTCGTTGCATACTTTTAAGATCTGGCCGGTCAGCATGGGGGTGCGCTCCATATCGGCCACCGCCTCGTCGAGCTCTTTTTGCCAGTCGTCCTGGAGACTGCGAAATTCAGCGATTTTGGAATGGGGTTCTCGTTGGGTGGTAAGTTCTTTTACGGCATCCAGCAATCGGGATAGAATCACCCTGGCATCCCCGAGGAGAGGCACATCCACGGGTCGATTCAAACCAATGTTGGCGGGCTCGGTATCGATTTGAATCAGCCGTTGGGTTTGCGGCTCCCCCCACATCGGCGGCCGCCCCCACATGTTCAACTCCCCGAGTCGGGTACCGACGGCCAGCACCACATCGGCCTGGCTGTTGGCCATAATTCTGGAAAGGCAGGTCGGATGAAAACAAAGCGGATGCTCATCAGAAATAATCCCGCGGGCTCTGATAGTGTTGGTAACCGCACAACCAAGGTATTCAGCCAATTGCTGTACTTCTGCGCCGGCAGCTGCTCGTTCGGCCCCATTGCCGCAATGAATGTTCACCAGGTCTGCCTCCACCAGCAACTTTGCGGCTCGTTGGACGGCAGCCGGATCATAACCGGCGGATTCAACGACGCGGTACTTATCCGGATCCCAGATTTGGACATCGCTATCATCACATCTTTGGCTGAGAATATTTTCGGGAATTAATATATGAACGGGTCCCGGCCGGCCGGAGGTTGCCACCCGAAAAGCATGGCGCACCATATCGGGAATGCGTGTCCAGTGATCTACTTTTCCATTCCATTTCACGGCCGGTCGGAAAATATCCAGATGGCGGCTGACCTGCATGCCGCCCAGATGAACATAAGAATCGGAAATCTCGCTGCGACGGGTCGTGGTGATGGCCACCACCGGGCTGCCTTCGGCTTCGGCGCACATCAAACCGGCAAGAAGGTTGGCAGCACCGGGGCCGGCGCAGGCCATGACAACCGCCGGTTCTCCCGTCACCCGTGTATAGGCATCGCAAGCATGGGCGGCGGCGGCTTCGTGGCGCGGCACAATCAGACGAATGCCCAGATCCTTGCCGAGACGTTCTAACGCCTCGAGGACCATCATGTAAGTGCCATCCGTAATCGCGTGGATATTTGCCACACCTTCTGCATGAAGGCACCGCACCAGCAACTCACCTCCGGTAATCTCCCCCATAGTATCCTCCTGATTGTAAAGAGCGTTGATTAGTTGAATGGTTAAATAGTTTGACAGTGGAGCATAAGAATTACAACGCAAATAGTCTTTTAGGTGTTCCGTCGCAGGCGGATCAGCGCCGCCGCTGGCCTGTAAAGCGGCCAGTCTAATCGAGAAAGAAACTGTAAAAAAGCGGTTCTGCGGTTCGCTTTTAACTTCGTGTAGTTTCATATGAGGATTTAGCACCTTTGAGACCTGAAACCTGACACCTGACACCTACCTAAGATCAAAGCTCCATCAGCTGTCCCCCCGTAACATTAATCGCCTGTCCGGTTGTATAGGAAGATTGACTGGATGCCAGAAATGCTACCAGGTTGGCCACTTCCTCTGGTGATCCCAGGCGACCCGCGGGAATGGTTTGAATCATTTCCGCTTGACGGTCTTCTTCAGTCGAATTTAAAATCTGGGCTTCCAGTTCGAAACGCCATTTTGTAAAATCGGTCTTAATAACTCCCGGGCAGACAGCATTGACTCGAATTCCACTGCCGGCAAGCTCCCTGGCCATTACTTTGGTCAGCATGACGACGCCTGCTTTAGCTACCGCGTATGCACCGTTAAACAGCGGGGGTACCTTGGCGGCCCTGGAGGCCATGTTGATGACAGTGCCGCCGGTAGCAATCATCAGGGGTACAATGGCTTTTGATACCCGATAAACTCCATGCAGATTGACATCGACAGTTCTCACCCAGGCGTCCTCGTCATAGGTGTGAACGGCGTTGGGTACCCCCAGGACCGTACCTGCGTTGTTGCAAAGAATCTGCACATGTTCAAACTGCGACTTGACGACTTCCGCCATCTTCTCAACCGAGGCTGTGCGGGTGACGTCTACTTCAACAAATGAGGCTTCTACTTTATATTGCCGGGCCAGAGCATCCGCAAGTTCTGTCATTGCCTCCCGCTTCCCGGTAACGAGGGGGTTTTTTTCTTCCTTCTTTGGAACCAAATCGGCGATCACCACATTGGCGCCACTGTGGGCCAGTCTGTCGGCAACTGCATATCCGATACCGGATTTTTTCCCCGCGCCGGTTACCAGGGCTGTTTTCCCTTTAAGATCTTGATACATCTGTTTCACCATATTGAACGCAATCTACTATTTTTGCGACAGTTTCAAGTTGTATTTGAATTTTTAACAAACTAATTTCGCACCGATTTTGTATTTTGGGCAGGGGGGGGTTGTCAATATAATTTTAATGCTTTTTTCTAACTTGACTGTTGCGTCCATATTCTATAGCCTAGTTTCGTATTCTATATTCGCAGTTTTTCCCGGCGGCGGTCGGCCGCAATCAGACACCGGCCGGATACTGCGCTTGTGTTTGAATTTAATATCAATTCCAGCATTTCCTCCGGGGCGTATGCCCTAACTTGTTTTCGGAGAAGGATGATGAAGCTATCAACAAAAAGCCGCTATGGTACTCGAATGATAATGGATTTGGCCCAACATTATGGCCAGGGCGCCATTCAGTTGGGGGAAATAGCCAATCGTCAGAAAGTTTCAATAAAATATCTGGAGCAAATCATACGGCCGCTAAAAAAAGCCGGCTTGGTGCAAAGTTACCGGGGAGCCAAAGGCGGACATATGCTCAGCAAACCCCCCGGTCAAGTTACCGTCGGGGAAGTCGTGGCATTGCTGGAGGGTGGAGATACATTTGTGCACTGCGATCAGGAACCTGAGGGGTGCAATCGTGTCGACTCATGCGTGACCCGCTATATTTGGATGGAGGCGGCTAAAGCTATGTACGAAAGGCTGGCTGCCATCACATTCGCCGACCTTCTATCTATCAATATGGATGATTGCCAGGAAAAGATTCTTGATTATCTGACGTCCGCCGAAAGCTCGTCGCAAGAAATCAAATAGAAGCGGAATAGGATATCTAAGTATCGATGCTGGAATGTGATTTACGACGGCAGGCTGATTGGAATTTAATTTTTACAATGGAGTGAGACGATGGCCGGAATGGGGAACTGCCTTCAAAAGAGGGCTGGATGGATGCTGGTATTTCCGGCATTAATTATAATGGCGACCAGCGTAAACGCATTTGAATTTCCGAGTTTTAAATCATTGAAATTACCCAGTTTCAGGTATGGAAAATTAAAGAGAGATCGCGATGTAAACCACCTGTTTCAGACCTATAAAGTTCTGCCGGATCATAAATATTACACCACCGGGCAGGGGAATATTCCCCATGCCATAATCGGCGTTCAGGAAAATTACAAACTTCGGCCGGGAATTTGGAAAGCGGTTGACCTTACCACGCCCCTGTTGAGAAGCTGGGTAACACAAATGGATAACATCTATGGATACCCCCCCCACGGCTCCATCATTTTAGACGATAACGGCCAACGGTTGGGCATTTGGTATTCGAGCAAACAATGGACGACCATTATCATCGAAGAAAAAAATGAAATCGCGATCCTGGCACCCGAACCGCCGGGTTTCGGGAGGGGTAGTTAAAACGTCTTGGAATTTTTGCAACTTGATGGGAATATGATGTTTTTTGTGGCACCCCGCACTTGAATCTTAAACACATTGCGCGACAGCCATGATTAAAAGCGGCACCGATACTGAAGCACGATACCGCTCCCTGCTGCAAAAGGCGGTCAGACGCGGTGATGCCGATCTTGTCCATACCACCAGCGCCCTGCTCGCAAGCCTAAGCCCCAAAGAAAAAAATTGGTACCGCACGCGCACGGCCATTATAACCTTTGAAGAATGCTGGCCGCTTGGCAGCGAACTGATTTTTAATCGAAAGTTTCACAGCAAAATCGCCGCCTTGATCAAAGTTACACGGGCCACAAAATCCAGGGATGCCAGCGGGCTGGGATTTCTGGCCCATGCCTTGATTGAAGGCGATGGTTCGGTTTTAAATGGAACCGACGACGATAAGCATATCAAGATTGTGGCCAACGCCATCAAACGCTCGGATGATTTCTGGCGCTGGATTGCGGTTCAGAAAAAAGCGGATGATCAAACTGCGGCTCTAATCGAAAATGCCGTACGATTTAAGAAGGAAGGGTTACCCCGGGACAAGGCCGTAATTCAAGCAGCGGCCTACCTGTCGGTCACCGGGCCGATGCCGCCCCGCAAGGAACTGCAATTGCCGGATCAAACGTTTCCCTACTGGGTTGCATTCGATAAACATACGGCCGAAGGCAAGCGGGTAATGCGGGATGTGGCCAGAGATTTGAAAATACCGCTGCCCCAATTGGAGTGGACCTGCTTTTATTTTGAAGGCGCCAAAACCAATGGTGAAAGCCCTTCCAAATGGTGGGAGCGGCTTTGCCAATGGCATTTTGAAAAAATCGGACTGCCCGTCCAAGAGGCACACCTGCTCTGGGAGCCGGCCAAACCGCAAGTGCTCGAAGGACTGGCTCAAGAAAGTCGTCAGCTTCAAAACGATCTTTACCGCTGGAAAATTGCCAATTTGGAACAGGTTCAAGCGCTGAAACGGCAAGTTGAACTGTTCATCGAACATTTCGAAGAAGTCCACAGAGACCAAATGGATCTGTTCAGCGAAGATCACCTTGACAATTTATAGTCTGAATGTCAAATTTGACCTATGAGCGACCCTGGAATCCATATCAAGGAATTACCGCAACTGGAAGAACCTCTGCTTATCGCGGGTTTCGACGGATGGGGCAACGCGCTCAACATCTCAAACGGCATGGCGAGCTATTTTATCCGTCATTTCAAGGCCCAACAATTTGCCGATCTTAATCCGGACATCTTTTATCGCTATGATGAACAGCGCCCACGGGTCGTTATCGAAGACGGACTTCTGAAAACCCTGGCATCGCCCGGAGGGTCATTTTATGCGGCGGTCACCGAAGCGGATCAAAGCGATATCGTAATTCTGAATGCCGATGAGCCCAATTTGTGTTGGTCTCAATTTGTCGATCTGTTATTTTCCCTGTGCCGGAAACTGGGTGTTGGCACCGTAATTACTCTGGGCAGTATGTATGACAATGTGCTGCATACCGATAGAATTATCTCCGCGGTGGCGTCGACAGAAGATATGCTTTCTCAGCTCAGGCAGCACCGCGTCAATGCCATATCGTATCAGGGACCCAGCGCCATTCATTCCATCATACAATCCGAAGGCACCAAAAGGGGCTTTGAATGCCTCAGCCTTTGGTCCCATTGCCCCTATTACCTGCAGGGAACAACCCATTTCGGCATATTATCCCATCTTGGCAAATTGATCGCTCAACTGGGAAATTTTCACCTTGACACCGAACAACTTGATAAAAATTGGGACACACTTAAAGAACAGATAAACACGCTCATTGATGGAAATAGCGAGCTTCAGACGTTGATTACCAATTTGCGCAAGGAAAAGGCCAAAGGTACGACGGCCAGGTTGAATGGTAAAGTTGCCGGCGGCCAAAAAATTATCAATCTGCAGGATTTCTTAGACCCCAATAACTGAGCGGTCGGGGAGTTTTTCACTCCTCGTCCTGTCCGCTGACAACCAGTGAAGCGCTAACAGTTCACAAAAAAGCATTTGGGGAGAAACTTACCGATCTGCTGCAATTCCGAAAGCGCTTAACGACGACGCAGGCCGAATGAGCCTCTGCTCGAATGGCTGCGTCCCACCCTTCCTCTGCTCCGGGCGTTGACCCGATAATTACCGCGAACACTTCCACT
>JAIVWA010000259.1:0-6775 GCA_049190255.1 Gammaproteobacteria bacterium
GATAATGCCTCAACAAACTGCTCTTCGTCATCAACAAGCAACAAACGGGATTTCATGTTCTTTCCTTCTCTTTAAGGTGGTTGTCAAATGATTGAATATTGTCGATTGAATATTGAATATTTAAGGTCCGCCTCTCTCTCCGAGCTGTAAGCTCTACCCTCCGGCCTGTAAGCCTTACGGGCTGGAAGCGGAGCTGGAAGCCGGCGGATCAATTTTAAAAAGACCTATCAAAAAAATGACGGAGCGAAGCGACTTCCACAAATATTCAATTTTCAATATTCAATAGTCAATTCTCCGCCTCGGCGGATCCGGGTTAGGATATAAGTTAAAGATTTTACCGGCTGAATTCATTGTCAATGTTTTTCAACAGTCGCAGAGCAATCTCTTCGCGGCCGTGTTCTACTGTCAAATCCGCCGCCAGCACAGCGAGCAGGTTCTTCTCACGATCAGAAGGAAAAGTTTCCAACAGCCCCTCACTGAGACCTGCCAGCCGTCGGAACCGAATTCGAACGCTGGTTTCTGTTTCTTCGACGACAAGCTCAACCCGTTTTTCATCTCCGCTGGTGGACATGGAAAAATCCAGGCACAGCCAGAGAAGGTTCATCAGAAAAAATGGGGCTGTCGGGATCGTTAGCGTACTTTCTGGTAGTTGCAGATCTACCTTAACACCTCGCATGGTGGTAAATCTGTCTGTCAGGGCCATGAACAGTTCGATGGTTTGATTCAGGTTAACTTCGGCCATGGTTTCGTCGATACTGTGGGCGAAGCGGTTCATGTTTTTAAGGATTTCGTCCGCCCGCCCGACCTGCTTTTGCACGGCTGTCGCCATTAATTTCAACCTTGCCGGATCGATCGGTATTCCCCGGTCCGCCATTAAGGTAAAGTCTTCCAACAGGCCCGCATTCTCATTGACAATCGCCAGCACATTCTTCATTTCATGGGAAATGGAAGCCGACATCCTGCCAAAGAACTGCAGACCAGTCTCTGCGATAATATTTGGTTTATAACCCATAATGTTCTACCGATCCGATGCGAAAGTAGTTAAGCTTCTGAAAATACGAAATTCGAATCTCGAAATCCGAAACAAATTCGAAACCCGAAATGTTCAAATGTTCAAAACAGGGAAAACAAAAGCACAACGTTTGATAATTTTATCGAATTAAGCAATTATTTAAAAATGAATGAATTAACGGTTTTTTGTTTTTGTCATTGGTATTTTTTGTCATTCGAATTTGTTTCGGATTTCGTGCTTGTGATTTCGGATTTATACGATTGGAAAATTGCCCTCGCCACCTTCAAGGGAAGTTCTTTAGGCCACCCACTCTGCGGGAGGAGTTCTTACTTTTTATCCGGCATTATAAGGGGGATGCTGATATCAAAAACGGTTTCCTGGCCGGGGCGACTCTGAACGCTGATCGTGCCCCCGATTTCCTGCACCAGGGCATAGGTGACCGCCAGGCCCAGACCGGTTCCGCTGTGACCGGTTTTTGAATAATAAAACGGTTCAAAAATGCGCTTCAGGTCCGATTCCGGGATGCCGCGACCGTTATCGGTAAACGCCACCGAAATATAATCCTCATTCTTGCGCGTGGCCGTAATCTCCAGATGACCGCCGTCGCTCATGGCACCGATGGCGCTGTTAAACAAATTGAAAAAAACCTGCTCCAGTTTGCCGCGATCACTCTCAAACGACGGGATGTCCTCCGACACCGTTATCCCCACGCTTATCGATCTGAGTTCAGTCTCTTTGGTTAGCACGCTTTTGACCTCATCGATGATTTCTTTTAGGTCGATGGTCTGGATGCTCAGATTGAGATGACGCGTAAAATTCAACAGGCCCCTGGTTACCTTCGCGCAGCGCTGCACCGTGGAAATAACCGAATCCACCAGCTCGACGAGCTTGGGATCTTTGGCGTAGGTGTCGGTCAACGTGAATATATCCCTGATATGTCCGGCCTTTTCGTTAATGATGGCCAGCGGATTGTTGATTTCATGGGCCACCCCGGAAGCCAGGCGACCCAGGGATACCATCTTGCTGGCGTATTCCACCTGATGCAGCGTGTCGACACGTTCCTGGTCGGCTTCGTGGATCTGATTGACCAGGTGCGTGGCGACCCCGAGCGTAACCAGCAGGATCGCAATGACGCTCGCTGCCAGAATTCCCGTAAAAGCCCAGGTCGTTTTGTACCAGGGCTGAATGCGTTCGCTTTGTTCCTGGATCATCATCAGAATATAAGGGGTATCCGGTATATGGGCATAACCGATGACGATTCGATCTTTTTTATCATCGATGCTTTCAAAAACCCGCGCCTTGGGAGCGTATTCCGGAACCGCCATCGAAATTTTATTAAAAACCGGTCCATAATAACGGGAAGGGGTCTGCAGCACACCCTTGCGGTTGATGATAAAAAGATCTCCCCTGGCGCCCACATCAATTTGGGCGATGGATTCCGTGAGCTGTTCCGGCTTGAGAACCGCATGCAGCACGAAAAAGGAGCCGTCCGCCAATTCGCGCTTGACCGCGAAATCAATATGGGGCTCATTGAGCGCTCCCGTGACCAATTCACTGATATAGACACCACGGTTCAGGACTTCACGAAACCAGGGTAGCTGGTCGTAATCCAGGCCTTCCATTTGATGCGAGCCGGTATGGGATAATTGTTTTCCGGTGCTGTCGATAAAACCCAGATCGATGAAACCGCCAAACCGTTTATTGAGGTTCTCCAGAATGTCGGCCAGGCGGGCAGGGTCTTTCAAGGTTTGCAGGCCATGATCATGGGCAATAAAATCCAGCACCGATCTGCGTTCGGTCAGAAACATGGAAACCGATCGCCAGGAATTCGAAACAAGCTGGGAGGTGCGCAGCACGAGTTCCGACTCGATGGTTTCCATGGTCAGCCGGTATCCGGAAAAGGCCCAGATGATTAAGGGCACGAGCGCTACGGTCGCCGTCACCAGAAATGCCCGCTTCCAGATCCGCATAAAGTCAAAGTGGTGTTTGTACAGTCCGGTGGTGACATCTTTGTGATCCAAAAAGCTGGGTTTCAGTTTTTTTAAAATGGACATAGTTGCGTGTCTCGAAATCTCTACATTCTACTGAAATTATTTTATTTTTTTAAATCCGAAATCTGAAATCCAAAATCCTCAATCCTTTTTGCTCTTCTTCTGCCGAATTTTTTCATTGGCCTTCTGGATCGTGTCGCTGAGCACATTGATGTCCAGAGGTTTTTGCAGATAGGCAAATGCCCCCATCTCCAGGCATAACTTCCGGTCTTCTTCACTGCCATGTCCGGTCAGGATAATGACCTCTATCTCCGGACGTGTTTGCTTGACCTTGCGCAAAACATCGAAACCATCGACTCCGGGCATTTTAAGATCAACAATGATTACCTCGGGTTCGTCCTCCTTGATCAAGTTAAGCGCGGACTCGCCGTCATAGGCGATCGCCGAACCCATATCCCGCAGTATCAATCGTTCGGACAGCGTTTGAACGAATTCGCGTTCGTCGTCTATCAGCAATACTTTGGACGGCATTTCAAAATCATGCTTACGATAGATATCGGTTTTGTGAAAGTCTTTGCCGATTTTCGTTTCCACCGATTTAACCCCGTCAATCGGTTCGGCGATTGCTTTGAGTTCTTCCCGGAGCCGGTTGAGCCTGAGAACATGTTTGTTGATGGTCAACGTAATGGCACCGTTTTTAGCGCTAACCGCCACGGTATGTCCTTCCCGGACCAGCGCTGCCTCCGTTTCAGCCGCCAGACGGAAATCCTCCAGAGCCTGTTTGGAATCAACCGTTGGTTGGATGATGTCCGTGCCGGCATTTTCCGCTATGAGGGCGGCCGCATCCTGCGGCGACATCTTATCCACCGGAATGACGATATCATAAAGAGCGGGATCCCAGGGATCACTGTTGCTAAAAAGGGTATCTATCCAGAGTGCACAGTCTTCTTCGCGCCTTTGAACAAGCCGGGCGGCATCTTTTTCCGATACACCCTGCTGTTTGGCTGCGGCCTCGGTTCGGTACTTTTTGGGTGCAATCAAACACACCCTCAGGATATGGCTGACGGATCCGGGGATGAGTTGCCCGGAAAAGCAGGTGATCAGAATGTTGTCGGTGGTGATCAAATCGGCAACCGCCAGTTTGATATAGGCCAGGGAGCGCTCCTTTTCGAGAGTGAATTTATTAAAAACCGAGGTTTTGGCTGAAAATGCCCGTCTTATTTTGCTTTCCGGCATTGCTGAGCGCCGGCTTGCTTGGGCCACAATTTCATCATCGGTAATTTGCCGGTATCCGGTACGGGCAATTACTTCCTGGACCACAGGGCCTTCCTGACAGAAACTGCCGCTGAATAGGGTAATGATCGGCATTTATTTCTCCATTTTTTGAGGTGACCGGGTAATGCGACAGACGGTCGTCAAGGGACAATCTTTTTCTTCCCCGCCCCTGTGGGTTATTTCGTGCACGGCGTTGATGGCGTTTTCGATCGTCGGGTAGATATGATCCTCACCGATTTTTACAATCAGATGCGTTTGCTTGAGTACCTTCAAGACGGATCGATTTAGCCCGCTAAATGATATATCGATTCCGGCGCTTCTGACCCGGTCGATAGTCAAAGATAAGGCTTCTTCTCCGGATGAGTCAATGTCACTGATGCTGCCGGCCGAAATGATAATGTGTTTTAGATCTTTTTTCAACCGCCGGCGGTTTCTGATCTGGTCTTCCAGGTAACTGGCGTTGGCGAAAAATAGAGGGCCATCGAAGCGGACCACGTCAATATACCTGCATTCCTGCAGACCACTGGCGACGGCATCGTGCAGCGTGCGGTCGACATCCAACGAAAGATCAACAACTTTGGGGCGCATGCTCTTGTAAAGAAAGACGGAAATGGAAAGGCCGGCGCCAATCAGGATACCCCGGTCCAGGTGGGGTGCGAACGCCAGGGTACAGATAAAGGTAATTATTAAGATCGTTCCGTCATACCACTGGGCCTGCCAGGCATGTATAAATCCCCTGACGTTTATTAACCCCACGACCGCCATCATGATGATGGCGGCCAGCACCGACTGGGGGAGATGATAGAAGAGCGGTGTAAAAAACAGCAATACAACCACCACGCTCAGACTGGTGATGACGCCGGACAGGCCGGAGACGGCTCCGGATTGGAGATTGACGGCCGATCTGGAAAAGGATCCGGAAGTCGGGTAGCTTTTGGCCACAGCGCCACAGATGTTGGCCAGGCCCTGGCCGATGAGCTCGCGGTTGGGATCCAGCCTCTGGCCGGTCTTGGCCGCCATCGCTTTGGCAACCGAGATGGCCTCCATAAACCCCAGCAGTGCGATAATGGCCACAAAGGGTATCAGATGCACAACGACATGATAGTCAATCCGGGGCCAGGACAAAGACGGCAGACCCCGGGGAATGCTGCCGACCACCTCGCCGCCGCCGATCATTTGCAGACGGTCCGTTTGCAGGGGTGTGTTTCCTACCTTAAAGCGCCATACGCGACCGTCCACACTGTTGTGGTCATCAATTTCGTTGATGGGATAAAACACAAGCGTGCCGTCTTTTCCCCTGACCGCCTCCAAAAGGAAGCTGCGTATCTGCTTGCGGTAGTCGGAAGCATCCTCTTTAAGTTGCTCGATTTGCAGGGCCATACGCTCTGCCGCATGCCTGGCGTCGAGTTTGGCGTGTGAATCCAGCGCAGCCCTGTTCACATTGAGCTTTTGAATCAGATCCGCTCTTTTTTCGGTCATACCCGTGATGGATCCGATGGTGTGGTTGAATTTTTCAACCGCCTGTTTGACCTGTTCTGAGTGGATGGCCGCAATATTAACAGTGACGTTGTTTTCAAACCCGAGACCCCAGGAAAGACCGGTGGTAACAACCACGGCCACGAGAACATTCGGAAGCCTCGGCGCCACCTGCTTCAACCCGTACATAATAATGAAGGCCAGCACTCCCATGAACAGCGTGGGCCAGTGCATGTAATGTCCGGCGGCTTTTATAACCCCGTAGATCATTTCATAGTGATGTGCGGCCTTGTCGATATGGATACCGAATAGTTTGGGCAGCTGGGATGTCGCGATAATAAGGGCGGCCGCATTGGTAAAACCGTTTACCACCGGATGGGAGATGAAATTGACGACCAGTCCTAATTTGAGCACACCGAGGCTGAATTGAAACACGCCGACCAGCAGCGCCAGCAAAATGGCATAGGCAATGTATTGCGAACTTCCGGCGGTGGCCAGCGGTTCCAGCGTTGTCGCGGTTAGAAGTGATACCACCGCCACCGGACCGGTGGCCAGTTGGCGGCTGGACCCAAACAGGGCGGCGACCATCGGCGGCAGAAAAGATGCATACAATCCATAGTAGGGCGGCAGTCCGGCTAGTTCGGCGTAGGCCATGGACTGGGGGATGAGCACCAGCGCCACTGTCAGACCGGAGAGCAGATCTACTTTCAGGCTCTTGCGGCCATATCCTTCAGGCCAGTCAAAATATGAAATCAATCGTTTCATCGTCGAACCAAAATCCAATTCCATTCGCAATCGAAAAACGAAAATTATTGAAGCCTTTTTGAACTAATGCTGGAGTGCCCAATCGATTTTTACGTTTTTAAACCAATTCGGTCAAGAAAGATTTTCTAATTCGCAACCGGTCAAAAGTTCAGAGGTTCAGGGTTTGGGGCTCCGCCCTTCGGGCTTCGACCCCACACGCAGGGTTCTGGGTATAAGATTGAGGCGCAGGGCGAATGCATGCGATCTAAGCTGGTTC
>JAIVWA010000260.1:0-6768 GCA_049190255.1 Gammaproteobacteria bacterium
CGATATTTCATGGCGCAAGGCTCAAGGCTCAAGGCGCACGGCACAGGAATTGCTGATTGTCCGTTTTTCCTTTCCGCATTCCGCATTCCGAATTCCGAACTCAAAACTCTGTCTTCTGCCATCTGTCCTCTGTCATCTGTTCTCTGCCCTCTGTCGTCTGTTCTCTGTCTTCTGTTTTTTATAGCGGAAACGGCACGTTGAGCAATCCGGTGGTTTCATCAAATCCCAGCATAATGTTCATATTTTGAACGGCTTGACCGGCGGCGCCCTTTACCAGGTTGTCAATGGCTGAAATGATGATCAATCGGTTGTTGCGTTCATCGAGTTGAAAGCCGATGTCACAAAAATTGGTGCCGCGCACGTGCAATGTATCCGGCAATCTGTCCTGCGAACACAGCCGGATAAAGGGCCGCTGAGAATAGGCTGCTGAATAGCAAGCGATGATATCCTGCGCTTTGAGGTCAGCGGTCGGCGTGCCATAGATAGTGGTCAGCATACCGCGCGTCATGGGAACCAGATGCGGTACGAAGGTGATGGATACCGCTTTTTGGGCTTCGCGACTCAACACCGCATCCATTTCCGGATTATGGCGATGCACCGCCACCTTATAGGCCTTAAAGGATTCATTGACCCCGCAAAAATGGGAGGCCGCCGCAAGGGACCGGCCGGCACCGCTGACACCTGATTTTGAATCCGCAACCAGCGTGGCGGGGTCCAGCAGGTCCTGTTTTATCAAGGGAATAAGCGGCAACAGCACGCTGGTGGGGTAACAGCCCGGGTTGCCGATAAGGGTCGCCTTTTCGATCTGCTCGGCATAGATTTCACTGAGACCATAAACGGCAGATGTAAGCAACTCTTTGGCCGTATGCGTCTGATAAGCGGATTCATAGACGGCCGCATCGTTAAATCGAAAATCCGCCGACAAATCGATCACCTTTTTCTCACGTTTTATAAAATCGGGGACATAGGTCATGGGGAGCTGGTGCGGAAGCGCCATAAACACGACATCGGCATGGTCGCAAATGTGGTCGACGGAATACTCTTGGCAGACAAGATCGACCATTCCGGCAAGGGCGGGATACACTTGATCAAACCTGACCCCGGCAAATTGACGGGAGGTTAAAACCGTTAATTTCACCTCCGGATGGCCGGACAGAATTCTGACCAATTCCGCACCGGCGTATCCGGTGGCTCCGACTATGGCAACACGAGTCATGGTATCCTGCTCCTTTCACTGTAATAAATGGGAGTTTCATACCAGAGACGCCACGCGACTGCAAGCAGAATCAGGTGTGATTCAGGGGAACATCAAAAATCCTGGCCCAGGGGGTGAGGGTTTCTATGTTGGACTAAACCAGTTGAATGAGAAAGTTTTATAAAACATTAAAATCCCAAGCACCAAATCTTAGGGTGTCAGGTGTCAGGGCCGCCTCTGGCCTGAAAAGCGGCCAGTCTGATCGTAGAAGAAACTTTGGTGTTTCAAATAAGGGCGCTTTCAAGCGATCGAATCTGATACTTTTCGGGAAAAATGAGGACGACGACGAAGTCTGAACTCTGTAACCGAGTATGGAACTTCATGAAAATAGCATCGGATTTCAGGAAGTTTCACATGATTTTCATTTAGCAATCAAATTTCAGAAGGCCCCTATTTATTGTGCAGAGCCGGCTGCAGTGCAACGACCCATCCGACAACATCTTTATTCAATTCGATGGGCGAGACAACGGTTCCAATAACTTGGGAGTTAAAGTTGGCATGAAATGAATATTGTTTTATATCTGATTGCCGCCGCACCAGTTTGAGTCCTTGCACCAACTTGGCCCGCTCACCGTTGGCAAACAGATCGGCGACCGGGTAATTGATGACCTCCTCCGAACGCCTGCCGATAATTTCAAGTGCCGCCCGGTTAGCATTGATAATTCGGGTATCGTCGTCAACGATAATAATACCGGCCGCAGCACATTCAATCACCGCCTGATGAAATAGCAGCGAGTTAAGCAATTCCATAGCGTCGCGCCGGGGGAAAACGTTGCCGGTCGCAAGAACTTTTTTGTCCACCGGCGGGGAAAAAGGCCGGGTTTCAATTTCCGCCATGAATTCGTTTAACTTAATGGTCAACTGGTCTATCGGACCTTTGGCGATATAAAAGTCGGCCCCGATCTCATTCAGCGAACCGATTTGTTCGATCATTGTTCCCGACAGGGCCACCATGGGAAATTGATTCCCGTTGTATTTGTTGCGGATGAACTTGAAAAACTGTCTGCCGTCCACTTTAGGAAGCACTAAATCGGCAAAAAGCAGATCAACCATATCATCTTCCAGCTTGGCGATGCCTTCTTTCCCGTTATAGGCTTTTAATACCTTATAGCCCCGCTTAGTCAGCAGTTCGCTTAAAAATTCAACAAAAAAATAATCACTATCAACTACCAGCACTTTTTTTTGCATAACTTTCACCCAACCAAGAAAAATTGAATATTGAATACTGAATATTGAATAATTATGGTATCCTATCTATTTTAGACTCAGCTCCGGCGGAACACCCGAACATCTATTACCACGATAGGCCCTCTGCGCCTATCCTCGTAACTCGAATTCGGATCATCAGGTCTTTTCAATCTGAAATCCGAAATCTAAAATCCCAAATCGAAGAACCCGTAACCCGCTATGGAAAGAATCAAAATCCTTGAGATGGTAGATATTTCTAAATCATTTCAAGGGGCTAAAGCAAATTCCGACATTAATATAACCCTCAGAGAGGGAGAAATCCTGGGACTGCTGGGTGAAAACGGGGCCGGCAAAACCACTCTGATGAATATATTATACGGTCTTTACCAGCCGGATTCCGGCAGCATCCGGATCAACGGGAAAAACATCACTATTAATTCTCCGGTAGATTCCCGGCATCACGGCATCGGCATGGTGCACCAGCATTTTATGCTCGTCCAGAATCACACGGTGGCTGAAAATATTGCCCTCGGCTATGAGGAGACCCCGCAGTTCTTTCCCCAACGCAAGCTGAACCAAAACATCGAGTCCTTTGCCCAAAAATTTAATTTAGACATCGACCCTTCGAAAATGGTCTGGCAACTGTCTGCCGGCGAGCAGCAACGGGTCGAAATTCTCAAGGCCCTGATGAACGGTGCCGACCTGCTGATCCTGGACGAACCGACATCCGTATTGACCTCCCAGGAGTCCCGGGATCTTTTTCAGAATTTTAGAGAAATGAGAAACCAGGGCCACATGATCATTCTGATCAGCCACAAGCTGGACGAAATACTGGAACTTTGCGATCGGGTGACGGTGCTGCAGAAAGGACGTATTGTCGGTGAGGTGGATACCAAAGATGTGGATAAAAAAAGCCTGGCCCGGATGATGATCGGAAGAGATATCATTTTTCAGATCGAAAAAGAGCCCCTGGAAAAAAGCGAGAAGGTATTTACAGTCGAAAATATCGTCGTTAAAAGCGACAAGGACCTGGATAGCGTCAAAGGCCTTTCATTTGAAATCTTTCGCAATGAGATTTTCGGTATTGCCGGCGTTTCAGGCAACGGCCAGCGGGAAATGGTGGAGGCCATCACCGGCCTGCGACGGGTGGAATCCGGCAAAATAATCATGGACGGCACGGATATTACCAACGAATCGGCTCGGTGCATTTACAACAGCGGGATCGCGCACGTTCCCGAAGAACGAATTAAATTTGGAATCGCTCCGGGCTTATGCGTGTACGACAATGCCATTTTAAAACAGCACCACAAACGCAAGTATTCCAACAAATTTTTTCTGGCCTATAACAAAATTAAGGAGCATACCCAAAAACTTCTGACCGACTTTCAGGTGCTGGCCCCTTCGATTAATGTTCAGACCAAAAATCTGTCCGGCGGCAACATCCAGAAATTGATTCTGGGCCGGGAAATCAGTGAGAACCCTTCCCTGCTGGTGGCATCCCATCCGACTTACGGGCTTGATGTGGGTGCAACGGAATATCTTCGCAACCAGCTGTTAAAACGCCGCCGGGAAGGCGGTGCCGTCCTGCTGGTCTCCGAAGATCTGGACGAAATTTTCGAACTTTGTGACCGGATTGCGGTGATGTTCCGGGGCGAGTTTATGGGAGTGCTGAATGCTGACGATCCGCGACTGAAAGATATCGGCCTGATGATGGCCGGATCACTGCGAATATAAAGGTTTCAGGTGTCGGGTGTCAGGTGTCAGTGTCCAGATGACAGAAGACAGATGGTAAATCAGAATCTTCGGCTCTATTTGTCGGCTTAGTACTCTGAGCGTGCAGATGGGTCATCTGATTTCTGTTTTCTGACCTCTGTCATCTGAAACCATGCATGAAACTACAAAGTTTCTTTTTCGATTAAACTGGCCGCTTTCCAGGCCAGCGGATTGGAACGGATATGAATATAAAGGTGACAGAAAGAATCGATATTTTGCCAAGGCATTCCGTGCTTTCGCTCGGCTTTTCCCTGGCAGCCGGACTCCTGGCAATCAGTTCGATTTTTATAATTTTCGGGGTAAACCCGCTTTATGCCTTCGCCAAAATTTTCAGCGGATCCTTCGGAAGCCTATACGGTATAAAAGAAACCATCACCAAGGCCATTCCGTTTATTTTGATCGGCAGCGGTTTAACCCTGGCCTTTAGAGCCAAATTCTGGAACATCGGGGCTGAAAGCCAGCTGTTGATGGGGGCCATGTTCGGTACCTGGGTCGGGTTGAACTGGGGGCCCCACCTGCCCGCACCGGTCATCGTGCCGCTGATGTTTTTGGCCGGGTTTGTGGGCGGCGCCCTCTGGGGACTGATCCCGGCCATCCTCAAGGTAAAATTCTCAATCAATGAGATCATAACGACCCTCATGCTGAATTACGTATGCAATGAATTCGTAAAATTTCTGATTGTCGGCCCCTGGCGCGGCAAAACAAAACACGGATTTCCCTACACCGATGATTTGCCCGTGTCCGCCACCTTATCCCTGATTCCCGGCTCGCGGATTCACTATGTTACCCTGCTGCTCGCCGTGGCAACCGTGATTATACTGGGAATTGCGGTGTATCGCACCCGGTTCGGTTATGAAGTGCGCGTGATCGGTGAAAATCCCGATGCAGCCAAATATTCAGGCATCGATTTTTTCAGAACCACCCTGATCATCATGATCATCAGCGGCGGTGTGGCCGGTCTGGCGGGAGTTGGAGAGGTTGCCGGCATTCATCATTACCTGAGTTATCCGGAATCGATTTCCTCCGGTTACGGCTTCACCGCAATCATCGTTGCCTGGCTGGCCAAGCTCAACCCGTTTTATGTGATCCTGTCGGCCCTTTTCTTTGCCGGTATTCTCGTCGGCGGTGACGCCATCCAGATTTCCCTGGGCCTGCCGGCGGCCACGGTCCAGATTTTTAACGGCACCCTGCTTGTTTTTCTGATTATGGGCGATTTTTTTCTGAAAAACCGGGTATCACTCCAGTGGCGTGAGAAAGGAAACTAGACCTTGGAAGATATCATTATCTCCGTTTTACAGCGAGCACTCATTGCCGGGACCCCTTTACTCTTGGCGACCATCGGGGAGATAATCTGTGAGCGATCCGGAATTTTAAACCTGGGTGTTGAGGGGGTGATGGCCATTGGCGCTGTCACCGCTTTTATTGTCACATTTACAACCGGCAATCCATGGCTCGGGATGATTGCAGCCATGATGGCCTCGGCTCTAATATCCGTTATCCACGCCTTTGTCTCCATTACCCTGCAGGCCAGCCAGGTGGTGTCCGGTCTGGCTCTGACCATGCTGGGCCTGGGAATTTCCGGGCTGGTTGGAAAACCCTATATCGGCAAACCGCTGGCCGAAAAAATGGCCACCTGGCCGATCCCCGTTTTATCGGACATTCCGATTGTGGGGGTGATATTTTTTGACCACAGCCCTTTTTTCTACCTGGCCATAATTCTGGCCTTGATCGCCTGGTTTGTCCTCCAGTATACCCGGCTGGGGATTACCATCCGTTCGGCCGGAGAAAATCCACAGGCAACCGAAACCCAGGGCATTAGCGTTTACAAGATCCGCTACTGGTGTGTGATCATAGGCGGCGCACTTTCAGGCATGGCCGGTGCGCATCTGTCCACCTCTTACAGTAAATCATGGATCGAGGGGATGACGGCCGGCCGGGGGTGGATTGTGATTGCTTTGACAATTTTTGCCTTGTGGAATCCCATGCGGGCCATAATCGGGGCCTTTTTATTCGGAGGCATATTCGTCCTGCAGTATCTGCTGCAACCGCTGGGCATATCTCCCAATTTACTGGCCATGCTGCCCTATCTCTCCACCCTGTTTGTTCTTTTCATCGGTGCGCTGTACGACAGCCGCAAGCTCAATGCGCCGGCCATGCTGGCCGAGCCGTATCGCCGAGGCGAACGGTAACGAGGACGCGCCACCAGTTCTTCGTTGCAGAGTAAACCTAGCAATTCGTAAAATCTCAGCCATTGCGCTGTACCTGGAGTAATGGAGTATTGGAGTACTGGTATCCGGCACTCGGACGATCAGTACCCATTACTCCAACACTCCAGTACTCCATTATTCCACTATGTAATTGATCCAGACTAAATTCATCCTAACGTGTGCCGCACTAAATAATCTATTGACTTTTATATGTAAATATGATGGATAGACTGTTTCGATTTTCTATTTCAATTGCATCAATTTCCATGTAAATACTCAGGTATGGCAAGGCCATGGACCGTTTGCAGGCCGGTTTTAATTCGCCCTGCGAAACCCTGTACCGGG
>JAIVWA010000261.1:0-6742 GCA_049190255.1 Gammaproteobacteria bacterium
GATATAAGCTATCGCTTGAATAAAAATCAAGGCACTTATCCGGAAAAATCAACTAAATAAAAACTAACTTGTTACATCCTGTTACATAGTATGATTTGACAATTTCCCAATAAGACGCAATATGATTAGATACGAATTCATCAAAGGTGACCCCCATGAAAATCATTGAACATTTCAAATGCTTTTGTTCTTTCTGGAAGCCAACCCTGGCAAGACGCATAACCTTATATTTTTTAATCTTCGGCCTGATTATCTTTCTGGTTACGTCTATCCTTTACACCATTGCCGGCAAAAAACAATTCGTAAACTCAACCAGCAAAGCAATTCACCATCAATTTTCTTTGTTGGAAGGCAGCGGCAAACCCGATTTCATCTGGCAGAGCATCGGCCAGCCGCACCCGGAGTTTCATCGTTTGATGGAGATGCTGGTCAGCATTTCTTCAAGTTTCTATTGGGCTTCGGATATTTCCATCTACAGTAAACCGATCAATGGTTCGTTATGGTCGCGACTGTATTTTTCGGACAGCCCTATTCTGCATGCAGAGCCGGTTGCGGATAAGTATACCCCGAAGCTGGATCACTGGCTGGCGAAGCGTTTCCATCGGTCAGATGCCAGGATATTTTCTGCCAATGGCCCGCTTTCGCTTTTTGTAAATATTACCGGCAAAAACGATACCAATAACTATTTTCTCAAAATAGGTGTTGCCAGCGCGGGTATAACCGGCTTTATGAAAAATCAGATCAAGCATTTTATCGTGTTTTTTCTGATCGCATTGATTCTTCTGCGATTTTTAGGGTATTACTTTGCCCGCAAGATTGCCGGTCCGATTGAAAACCTGTCTGAAATTTCGGCCGAAGTTGCCCAAGGCGATCTGTCAAAATCGGTCCCGGTCACCACCAACGATGAAATTGGTGAATTATCGAAAAATTTCAACCACATGGTTGAAGGCCTGCGCGAGTGGGAACGGATCAAAGTGGTTGAATTTGAGCTGGAAAAGGGTCAAAAGATACAAAGAGATTTTTTACCCAGCACCATCCCCCATTTCTCCGACTGGAATATCGCGACCTGCTTCTTTCCGGCCGGCAAAGTATCCGGTGATTTTTACGATGTGTTTAAATTCCCCGATGGCAATGTCGGCCTGGTAATCGCCGATGTGTGTGACAAAGGCGTCGGTTCAGCCCTTTATATGGCGCTGTTCCGCAGCCTGATTCGCGTTTTTGCCGAACAGGCTGCCTATTGCGACCCAACGGCGATCAGCGAAATCGATCGGTCCTGCAGCCGGATAACCGCAGCGCCGTCTTCCGAAAATAAGGAGTTGATTCGCCTCAGGGCCGTGCCGTTTACCAACAACTACATCGCCAAGACTCACGGGGACGAATGCATGTTTGCAACCCTGTTTTTCGGGGTGCTGAATCCCGAAACCGGACAGCTTTATTACATCAATGCCGGTCACGAGCCGCTTTATCTCCTTGACTCAAACGGCGTAAAAAAAGCCCTCGATCCCACAGGACCGGCCGTCGGTATGTGGCCCAACTCCGCTTATGATATCGGCCAGATACAATTTGAGCAGGGGGATACGCTGATCGGATATACCGACGGCGTTACCGAAGCCCGTTCGCCCGAGGATGAACTCTTTACCCGCAGTAGGCTCAAATCACTGGTCGAGCAGCCCTTTAATTCCGCAAGCGAATTGCTGGACGGAATCAAAACCAGCTTGTTTTTGTTCATCGACAAAGCCCCCAGGGGCGATGATGTGACCATGCTGGCCGTGCAGCGGGCCGGCAACTCCTAGTGCCATGTCCCACAAATATACTAAAGAAGTCGTATAGTATCTCTAAGTGCAATTGATTAATTTTCTCAAAGGACAGGAATGAAGATGGCAACCAAAAGTCAGCTTTTGACTACCAGCGAATTTGCATCCCAGGCAGGAATAGCATCCGCTAAAATTTCAAAATTAATTCGGGAAGGAAAAATAAAGGCCAAAAAAAATCCGGTAAATGGATGATCGATGCAGCCAACCTTGATGTACCGCATATTAAGCGATTGGTAAGATAAAGAAAAGCAGCTTCAAATATAAAACCATTTCCAGCCTGAATCTAACCCGTATCCGACGCAGGCGGAGAACAAATTGCCACCAAGGCACCAAGACACAAAGGGAAACTTTTGGTTAATATTCATCTTTGCGTCTTGGTGCCTTGGTGGCGAAAATATTTTCACCATAATATGCACTGAATTCACAATTAATGGCCTAAAATCCAAAATAAAAGCGGCAGAATGAAGGTCGATTCTGCCGCTTTAATTTAGGGCTGGCTTCCCAATATGCCGTTATTTTCACACGGGGTTGCTTATCCTTAGAATACTATCGGAAGCGGCCGGGAAAAGATGCACGGACACTCGAGAAGCCAACAATCTATATATATTTACTCCTACATATATAGTACGCAAGATGCGTGCAACAACGAAAAAATTTTTATTCCCATCAATTGGGTAAAATATTTCTCATAACTGACCAAATAAACTAGTTTGGCGCCCTTATGCCTCCATCTCTCGGAAAAAATTTACGGGTCTTCATCCCTTTCGCCCTGGGTTATTTTCTCTCCTACCTTTATCGGGTGGTCAATGCGGTGCTGGCTCCGGATCTGGCATCGGAGTTGGGCATCGGTCCCTCGGAGCTGGGTCTTCTCACCGCCGCCTACTTTATCACCTTTGCTGCCTTTCAACTGCCCCTCGGTGTGCTGCTGGATCGTTTCGGTCCTCGCAAAATTGAATCGTTTCTCCTCATTTTTGCTGCCGCCGGAGCAATTGTTTTTTCCAGAGCCGAAAGCGTATCCGGGCTGGTAATCGGGCGGGCATTGATCGGCTTTGGTGTATCGGCCTGTCTGATGGCCGCCTTTAAAGCCTTTGTGCTGTGGTTTCGCCGAGAGCGGTTGCCCCTGATTAACGGCATTCAGATGGCCGCCGGCGGATTTGGCGCCCTTACCGCCACCGCTCCGGTGGAAGCGGCTTTAGGGGTTACAGACTGGCGCGGTATTTTTTTTATGTTATCCATCATCACCCTGGCCGTGGCGGCCGCTGTTTTTTTTGTCGTCCCGGAAAAAAAGATTGAACAAAATGGTGACAGCATTAAAGAGCAGATTCAGGGAATTATTCAGGTCTTCTCAAGCCTGACATTCTGGCGCATTGCGCCGCTGACCGTCATGTCCCAGGCGGCCTTTCTGGCCATCCAGGGCCTTTGGTCCGGTCCCTGGCTGCGGGATGTAGCCGGGTTTGAACGCGAAATGATTGCCCGGGTACTCCTGATGATTGCGGCGGCCATGGTGACGGGTTTTATTCTAATGGGCGCCGCAGCGGAACGATTGAGCCGTCTGGGCATCAAACCGATTGTTATCGCAGTGGCGGGCATGACCGCCTTCATGATCACCCAGGGCCTGCTTACTCTGGAGGTAACCTCGTGGTCGCGTACCCTGTGGGTGCTGTTTGGAATTTTCGGCACCACCGGGATTATTCCCTATGCGGTGTTGTCCCAGAGTTTTCCGTTGCATTTATCCGGCCGGGTCAATACCGGCGTCAATCTGCTGGTGTTCATTGCCGCCTTTTCCGCCCAATGGGGTATCGGGGCCATCATCAATCTGTGGCCGGGCACCGCCGCAGGCGGATATGCGCCCGCCGGCTATCAGGCAGGATTTGCGATGATGCTCTGTTTGCAGGTCATTGCCCTGCTGTGGTTTGTGGCCGCGAGCATCCGCATGAACCGCAACAAGACCTATTGATGTATCCTATTCCACCTTGATTTTAGTCATCTTTTTCTCGGCCTTGCCGGAACGCATTTTTTCAAGGTGGTCAATGCGCGCATCCAGCAGCGATCGGATGCCTTTCATAAATTCAAGTCTCGATTGGGTCATGTGCCCAAAAAACGGGGACTTTTTCCCGAAGGCTTTCTCGAGATCCTCGAAAAAACTGCCCACGGGACAACCAGCGGTCTTCTGCTCACTCTTTTTCTCGGCCATGATCATCTCCTTTAAAGACGACGTTTAAATATTCGCCTTCCATTTTTGCGGTTACTGTGTTTAAAGATGCCACCTGTCTGGGAAGCAATATATGCCGTTTAAATCCTCCGATGCGGATCACCAGCTCTTCATACATCTTGCTGAGCTCCACATCCTTTTTGGAAACAAAGGGAAGCTTCAGTTTGAGGCGGTAATTGCCCTTTTCTTTGATCAACTGATAGGGCTCCTCCTTATAAAAGCGTTCCAGCGGGTTGCGGTCGGCATAGATCTGATCGGCTAAGTCCCGCAGATAGTCGTAGCCGATGATTTCACCGGAAAACTGATTCACCGGGAATATGGGCACCGGGTTGAAGAATTCGGCGGCTTCCGCTAAATTACGCTGCTGGCCTTTCAGCCAGTTACTGAAATAGCTGTCTGTGACAGTCTCGGGCAGGATGCGGTTCATAATGATTGCATCGATGTTCATTTTGTACAAGCAAAAATACATAAAGGCCCTCTGGGTTTCTTTTAAAACCACTTTTTCAGGATTGGTCACCAGGCGTACCGTGGTAATTTCCGGGTCCACCAGTACCTGATCCACCCCTTTGAGCTTTTCAAATAAATCTTCAATGGCCTGAAAATAGTTATCGTCCGGCAGGGGTATATCCGTCACCCGCTTGGCCAGCGGGCGCACATATTTGGCAACGGTCCTTTCCCATTTGAATATCTTCTTCATGTACCAGTCCAGGGTGGTGGGTATACTGATGAACCGGAGAGATTCCCCGGTGGGTGCACAATCCAGCAGAATCACGTCATAGGTTTTTTCACGGACGTATTTGTTGATGTACAGCAGGAGGCTGACTTCTTCCATCCCGGGAAAAACGGCCAATTCTTCCGCCAGAACTTCATCCAATCCGCTCATGTTCAGCAAACCGGAAATATACATGTGAATCTCGCCCCAGTAGCGCTGGATCTCTTCCTGGATATCCAGTTCCTGAATCCATAAATTATCACTCACCCCGACCGGCTGTCCTTTGTTTTTATCGAGCAACCCTCTATCGAGGTCGAAAATATCCGCCAGGCTGTGAGCGACATCCAGCGACATCACCACTGTTTTGTAACCCATTTGAGCGACCTTGATTCCGGTCGCCGCCGACACCGATGTTTTACCCACCCCGCCCTTTCCGGCAAAAAAGATGATTCTCAAAATTGGCTCCAATGATTGTGCTATATTTTTGTCATTAGGTATTCGGATTTGTTTCGTATTTCGAATTTCGTGTTTCGAATTTATCGGAATTTAGGGTGTGCCCAAATAATGCTCCATCCTCTCCTTCCACAACTCATGATCCATCACACACACATCGCCGCCATCATCGCGGGTCGCCACAACCGTTCCAAAATCTTCAGGCGCAAATTCTGAGCAGCTGTCTCCGGACCAGCTTGCAAACACCGGGTCCACTGAAATAAACGTTTCCATCCACTGGGGATTCACCTCGACACTGCAGCCTCTATCCGGCAGCACAATCAGGTCCTTTTCTTTTTTACTGTCGTGTACAAAATAAGCGATCATTTTGCCTCCTGTCTGGATAGTAGTTAAGGCCTATTGAAAAGCAATTTAAGATAAAGTAAGCTGAAAAGCATATGGAGTTAGGGTTGGAGTGGCCATCGCTGCTCTTTAACTCGAGGCAGCCGGGTCGAGCTGTTGTGCATAAAAATCTGTGCGAACTAAATTCGTTGAAACAACGCGCTCAATAGTCCGGGAAATCTTAAAAACCAAACGATACATAATACGATGAACGCAACCAAACTGCCGGGAATAAGCTTATCTTGATTTTTAGTATTCATTGTAATTGCTCCCCTGATTTTTCATTACACATATTGAATTACTCGATAAGATTGTTCCAGGTAATTTCAGGCACATCCTTGCGCCAGGACCGGTCAAGGCAATCGGCTTCATTTTGCGCCAAGGCTCCTGATACACCTGCCGCTGATAACAGCACAATCATAACAATCCTGGTAAAATTAGGTGGCATAATCAAATGAAACCGGGCCGGGGAGTTTCCCAGCCGAACACCAAGGCCAAGTACGCATCCGACCGCAAAACTCCCCGACTTTCTATATCCCCTGAAGCAGACCATTCAAAGGATCAGAAAGCACCAACACCCAGACGATACACATTGTAACCGTTAAATTCAACCGACGGCCTTCGCTTTCAGTTCGGCACCGTTTAAAACTTCAAAAGTCAGATTGTCATCGGCCTTTAGATCACAGATCGTCGTGCGTCCGACGACTTTATCGAATTCATACGGGGGCAGACCGTCACCCGGCGACTTGAAGGCAATATCCTCCGGCCGAATGGCATGGCCCCGAGGCAGGCCGCGCGCGGCGACCAGTTTTTTCCCCATTTTCATGATGGGAGTTACTTCCGTTTTATAAACTCTTTTCACACCGTCGCCCACGGCTTCGTGGCAGCGGTGCAGGTCGCGCACCATTTTACGCAAACCGGTTGGTTCCAGGGAAAACGCATGATCCGTACCCTTCAGGGTGTGATTCAGCGTAAAATGCTTTTCAATGACCCGGGCACCCAGCATATAAGCTGCCACGGCCATGGCAATACCGTTGTCGTGCGAGGACAGTCCGATGATCGTGTTGGCAAAGCGCTCGCGGAATGTCGTAATCACCTGCAGATTCAGTTGGTCGAAATCTGCCGGATAGCTGGCGGTGCACTGCAAAATCGCCAACTGGTCGTTAATGG
>JAIVWA010000262.1:0-6721 GCA_049190255.1 Gammaproteobacteria bacterium
CAGCAGGCCCCGCAATTAGCCCGGCTGATCGATGAGTCCCAACAAGCTCCGCGTAGCTTTTGGACCGCCAAAAATATCGTCTATCATCTTGATGATAGGCTTTTGATTTTGTAGAGACTGCTATGACAAGTTCAATCATAACCGGAACCGGTAGCTATATACCCGCCATAAAGGTGCCTAACCGGCAATTTCTTGAAAATGAATTCTATCAGGCTGATGGGACAAAAATAACCAAAGCCAGCGAAGATATCGTTAACAAGCTTCAAGAAATAACCTGTATCCGCGAGCGGCGATATGTCGAAGATGATCTTACCACTTCCGACATGGCTTATCTGGCGGCCCAAAATGCTCTGGACGGTATTGACAGGGAAAGTCTTGATTACATCATCGTCGCTCAAAATCTTGGGGATGTTAAGGCCGATAACAATACACCCGATATGGTTCCCACCATTGCCGCCAGGGTAAAACACAAACTGAGAATAAAAAATCCGTATACCGTGGCCTATGATATTCCCTTTGGCTGTCCGGGATGGCTGCAAGGAATGATAACGGCTGATTATTATATAAAGTCCGGTGATGCCAAGAAAGTTATGGTCATTGGCGCGGAGACATTATCGAGGGTATCCGATCCCCATGATATCGACTGCATGATATACTCTGACGGCGCCGGAGCAACCGTGCTGGAAGCATCCGAAAATGGCGGGGGTGTTCTGTCCCATGTCACGCGATCCGATACCTATGATAATGCCTATCTGATGACCCTCGGCAAATCATATGGGCCCGGCTGCAATGGTGATGAGTTGTTCATTAAAATGGATGGACACGATATTTATAAATATGCCGTCAGAACAGTTCCGAAAGTCGTCAAGCAGAGCTTAGACAAGGCCGGATTAACGTTGAGCGATGTGAAAAAGGTCTTGATCCACCAGGCCAATCAAAAGATGGATGAGGCAATTTTAGAGAGGCTCTTTAAGCTTTACAGAATAGATGATATCCCCGAGCACATTATGCCGATGACGATTTCCTGGCTGGGCAACAGCTCCGTGGCCACATTGCCGACCATGCTCGACCTTTTGCAGAGAGGGAAGCTGGAAAACCACAGCTTGCACCCGGGGGATATTGTGGTATTTGCTTCGGTCGGTGCCGGTATGAACATCAATTCGATGGTCTATAAAATGCAATGATACAGAGTTTCCTGGTTTGAAATATTAATCTGATTTCTTTATTAATTGATCTCTCAACGTTTGCTTGATCCGCTCCCGGGGCTCCGAAAAAGAAGATTCGGAGGGTCTCAGCTCTTCACCAGGATCCTCCTCGGTACGGATGGCCTTTCTTATCAACAGCAATTGGTCGCGGAATCGCGCGCAATATTTACACATTTGAAGGTGAAACCGTATCATCATTCGCTGGTGAAACGGCAAGACGCGATCCATTGATTCAGAAACTTTTTGTGAAACTTCATTGCAGTTAAACATCCAGTGTGCCATGCGTAAACCTTTAGTTGGAATTATCAATCCAGTTTTCTTCCAGGCAGCCGCGAAGCCCCATGCGGGCGCGATAAAGTATAACCCAGCTGTTGGTCGCGGTAATATTTAATTCCTTACAAATTTCCTCGGTGCTTAATCCATCAATTTCACGCAACATAAAAACTTCGGCCTGACGTCCGCGCAACTGGGCCAGACACCGATATAAAATATCCATAAATTCTTTTTGCTGATAAAGTTTTACCGGATTGACGGTCCAATTTTGGGGTCGAAATTTCCACTTTCCCCGGTCATCGAAACGTGTCTCAACCTGATCGGCCTGAGAATCAAAATTTTCAAGCACCTTTTCTTTAACGCTTTTACGGATGTGATCAACGATTTTGTGTTTAAGTATGGCCACCAGCCACGACTTGAGGCTGGAACGGCCCTGAAAGTTCTCCCGCCCCCGAAGCGCTGCAAGAAAGGTTTCCTGAACCAGATCCTCGGCCATAACCGGGTCTTTTACCCGCACCAGAGCAAAACGATAAAGAATTTCTCCGTAACGGTCAACCCAGCTTTCAGCTTCGTCTCCGTCCGGCTCAATCGTTTTGGTATGAGAATTTTCCTGATTTTCATTGGGCCGCCGAGGGTTTGATTTCTTAAGATCGGGTCTTTCCTTATTGTCTTTGGCCGCGCTTTCCGCTGCGCCCGCCTTCACACCAGTTGACATTTCTTCTTCTGACATTTCTATCTCCCTGAAAATACCGAACCTAATTCTTATAGCATATACAAGAATAATATCGATAGAGTCAACTAAATGTGGCATATTTTAGCAGCTTTGCTTTGATAAGAAGGATATCCAAGGCATGCTACTCTTGGCATTTTCCAACAGAATTGACCTTATAGTTTGCCTAAATTAGGCTGAATTTGTTTTTCCCACCGCCTATATGTAAGCATGAAAGAATATTCGACGGTGCATTTGAGCTTTACCATTTGTGGATTCCAGCAGTATTCCTGTAGGGTGGGCATTGCCCACCGTTAACAGTTGAATTTGGCTATTTTTGGTGGGCAATGCCCACCCTACGATAAAGAAGTTCTGCAACGTTAGGGTTGAATATTTAATTATTTGAAATAGTCCCATAAAATTTTTTTGCCACAAAATGCACAATCCACCTGAGGCGGACTAAGCACCTACAAAGTGAGCCCACATTGTAATATCTGGCCGGCTCAAACGACTATTTAGTACCTGAATTTTGCACGTATTCTTACCGACAGTGAATAAGCGTGTATATTGGTGATCTATCCGAAGCGAAGTTTGCTGGAAAAAATTCAGGTAGTAGATTGAATGAAAATTTGTTTCGGCCAATTTTATAAGATCAGGCGAGTTTCGGATTTCCGGTTTATCCGGGTTAGGACAAATAATGATAAAAAAGCTCGAAGAGCATTTGCAGCGCGATTTTAAAAGCAATTATGTGATCTACTGGAATAACCTTTCGCGGTTGACGAACATGCTGATTATCAGCAATTTCAGCCTGTTTTTTCTTACCGAGCTGGTCACCCGCGATCGGTACTATTACACCCACCTGTCACTGGGCTTTTTATTAATCGTTCACATCGCTTTGATTTTGCCACTGGGTTTGCTGGGCCGGATTTGGTTTTATAGTTTGTGCTTGCTGCTGGAATTTGTATCGATATATTTTTTCGTAGTAAGCATCTGGTACTGGGTGGTGACCAATATTAGTTGACATTATGCCGACACCTTCGAATGCAAAAATACAAAGCTTGCAGCACTGCGGCCATCTGCTGTGGGAATATTCATTTTATATCCGCCAGGAGCTGCGCAATCCGGCAATTTATCTGACATCCGCACTGATCGGCCTTTTGGCAATATGGATGATGAATGCGCCTTCGATTATTCCCTTTCTAATACCATTTATTGTTCAAACAGCCGCCCATGCGATTTTGCGATTCAAAAACAGGGATGTCGATACCCTTTTGCTGCTGCCGGGCCAACGGGAAGATCCGACCTTTATTATCGATCTTGACGGCAACATCGTGTTATCCGCCGGTAAGACAGAGCAGTTATTCAAGAAAATCTCCATCACCAGCATGATTGATTTGATCGGAGCCGACGCTTTCGATCGTCTCATCAACCAACTGGATCACAGCTGTATCGATCCGGAAACCCGATCCATCGACATATATTCCGGACGGCTGGAAAACTGGTACGAAATCAAATTCAAGCCGATCGTATCCTGCTGCGGCAGGCTTCCTGAAAAATTGTTGATCTGGTTCACAAAGGTTACCGCTCAGCGCGAGGCCGAGTTGCGGCAACGGGATCTGCTGCATTATACGGATAGCCTTATTTCAGATATAAAAACGCTGGCCAGGAAAAAGAGCACCTATGATCATCTGGCCGCTTACATCCTGAACAACTACGAAGGCGTGTTAATCACGAGAAACGATCCGGACGGCAATCTGAGCGGTTACATGTTCAAGGGCAACGGCGAGGTTAGGCGGTCTGAAGCCATCGTGATCGCAGGCGATTCGTATGCCCCGGTCTTTTTATCCAGACGCGAGGCGACCGTCATATCCGACGATATTCGCAATTATCCCTCGGCAAGCGCATTTGACAAAAAGTACAACTTCGATGAACGGGTGCGGTCCTTTCTCGATGTGCCGATCCGAAATTTCATCAACTACCATGCCGGTGATGTGTCCATTATTGCCTACAACTCGGTCCGGGCCATCAACTTTCAGGAAAACATATTCATCGAAATCCTCCTGAACACCACCCGTGCCATTGTCGCCCTGGCTGATCTGGCCCGTGAAAACGACGAACAGTTTTTGCAAAAGGTTATGGGGCTTTGCGCCGCTGCCGAGTACAGTGACGAAATCACCGGCCGGCATATCTTGCGGGTGAATGCCTACAGCCGACTGATCGCCGGGGAGCTCGGATTTGATTCGGATTTCGTGGAAAACATTGGGCGAGTGGCAGCGCTGCACGACATCGGCAAGGTGGCCATTCCGGAACTGATCAAGCTCGCCAAACCCTATAACCGGGACCAGCGCCTGGAGATGCAGATGCACACCATCTACGGTGCCCGCATCATCGAGACCATGATGGCCTATTCCGAAAAGGAAGATCCCCGTATGGTCATGGCTTACAACATCGCCCTTCATCATCATCAGACATTCAACGGGAAAGGCTATCCTCGTTTAAAATCAAACGGCACCATCCAGGCGCCGCTAGGCAGGGATTATGCGGACTATCAAAATCATGCTCCCCTGTCAGGGACGGAAATTCCAATCGAGGCCTTGATCGTGGGGCTGGCGGATCGGTACGATGCGCTGAGAAGCAGGCGGCCTTACAAAGAAGCCTACTCCCACGAAAAAACGCTGGCAGTCCTGACAAAGGACGACCGCTCGGGAATTAAGGGCGGAGAGTGGTACGGTGATGAGATCTGGCATGTGTTTGAAAAACATCATCTCCGTTTCAAGGAGGTGTTTGAGGGCATGCCGACGTAAGGTTTTATTTGCTCGAACGACTATTAATACCAAAAAGGGACATCCGCAATTAAGGTGGTAGCCCCTTTGTAAAAAAGCAAATCAATTACGATTAAACCCAATAATCAGGAGAATACTCATGAACTCAAATAAAGGACTTACTGTTTTGGTATTCACGCTTGCTTTAGTTGCTTTTGCAACTCTATCTTTGGCTTCTCAAGCAGGGGAGAAGATTTCTTTGATGGCAACCAAAAAGCATCCAAGTGCCAGTGGGACTGCGGTCATCAATGATAGCAACATCGAGATTGATGCAAAAGGTCTCAAACCCGATTCAGTTTACACGGCATGGTTTGTGAACACCAAACCCAAAAAGCATCAAGCCGGTGCGGGTCAGCCGCCATACATGTTCAGAACCGATTCAAATGGTAATGGCTCATATGCGGCTGCGCTAAACGAGTCGCCCTATGGCAAATGGCATATGCTGATGGTCGTGCTTCATCCAAACGGAAATCCGAAAGACATGAAAAACATGGTTGGAGCCCTATCGGCAAATCTTAAGTAAGTTAAACAAGTGATTGGTATATGGGGGGGAGGAATCATCCTCCCCTTTTTTTTATGCTGCTGCTTTGATTTTTTTGTCGGCCTAGTTTATAAAGACTCTTATAAGAAAGCTACTAGGCTCTTCACATAAAAGAGTGCAAGTTATTTACCACGGGAGTCGAATTTTATGCCCAGCGTAAAGGAACACTATGACAATTTGCTTGCCCCATATTATTCGTGGATATGTGGTGGATCCGAGCTGAAATTTGAGGAAAACCGAAAATTTTTTAAGTCTCACGGTATACGTCCGGCTCTATCCGGGGTGGCGGTGGACTTGGGCGCCGGATCCGGATTTCAGTCGATACCTTTATCTCAATCCGGATTTAAGGTCATTGCAATTGATTTGAGCCATGATCTGCTGATGGAACTTAAAGCACAGGCCGGGGGATTGCCCATCGAGACGGTTGAAGACAATCTGTTGAACTTTAGCGAACACATCCCTCGAACTATTGAACTCATCGTTTGTATGGGAGATACATTAACCCATCTCCAGACCCTGGAGGAAGTTCAAATTTTGATTGAACATGCCTGTCAGGCTCTAGAAGATAACGGCCGTCTGATTTTAGGCTTCAGGGACCTGACGCCGGAATTGAATAAACTGGACCGTTTCATTGCGGTGCGAAGTGATTCGGAAAAAATTTTTACCTGCTTTCTGGAATATGAAAAAGATCATGTCAGGGTGTATGACATTATTCATGAAAAAACCGGAAACCAGTGGGTGATGAAAAAAAGCTATTTTCAAAAACTACGCATCTCGCCGCAGTGGCTGAATGATTGTTTACTAAAAGCCGGCTTTGCCATTGAAAATTTAGACATTGATAAGGGAATGATAACGATCATTGCGCGCAATTAATTACTCCGCCCTGAAAAATAGCACATTTAGGGTTGCAAATTGTTCTTTGAAAACTGAAGTAAGTTGTTAAATCGAAGGTCCGGCGGATTAATTATTTTGTGCCTGCACAAGCGATAAATCAGTAAGCAAAAATAAGAGCGATAGCGAAGGCTGTTTTTTTGTTGGGTTATAATCGATAGAATACCTTAACTTTAGGCATTTTAGTGCAATTTAGGCATTTTAGGCATTTCTTCAAATACCATGCTTTTTCTAAAAAATATCTTGCCATAAAATGCAAAGAATTCACAACTAAGACTCT
>JAIVWA010000263.1:0-6679 GCA_049190255.1 Gammaproteobacteria bacterium
TCCGGAGTTCGCAGATACTTTCTTAGTGCAATCAGTCGGCTTAGAATTTCCTTTTCGGCCTGATCTTTTAATTTCTGCTTAATTTTCAATATATCTTCTTTGATTTCCTTATATTGTTTGTTGCCCCGGTATTTTTTTAATTTATAGTCAATGCGCAGGTCGATGAGCTCTAAAAGGCGTTTTTCGTATTCTTCACCGAAATACATCACCTCGGGCACAAGATCACCGAAATGCGTCACCCCGAGTACATCTTTGTTCTGGCGCCAGTAATTTTCTAAAAACTCTATTTCAAGATCTTTGTAGTTTTGCAGGGGCATAAACATGCGCCGTAAATGGAGCAATACCTTTTCGGCTTTTTTTCATGGCCACCGATGATGACGGAACCGCCGACTTGGCCTTTTTTAACGCCCTTGGTCCAGGGCGCCCCGGTGATGCCAAAATCGTTGTAAACCGGGAGTAACAGCAGGGTGGATAGCGTGTTTAAGGCCAGGGCATAACCGGCCGACGGACCACCCACGTTGTAGGAGGCGGAAAGCAACTGATGGTGAATGGTGTAATGATCCAGAAAATCACCGAAAAGACGGGACATGCTTACTTTGGAATTAAGCTCCTGCAGGTAATTTTCAACCATCGTCAACGCTTCCTGGGCGGATTGCTGGGTCATCTTGACCGCCATGTCGAGTTCGGCCGCGCCGGGGGCGGAAGAAGAAACCGCGCCGGTGACCAGGACTTTTTCAGGGCCCAGATTATGGGTCAGGCTGGTGGCAATCGGCAGCAGGACCCCGGATACATCGCTGGCGCCCACACCAACAATAAATCCCACCTGGGGTTCCTGACTGAGCTCGGATTCTAAAAATTCATCCAGCTGGACCTTGCCTTTTTTAACCGGGCTGCGGGAAATTTCCCGACGGGCGGATTGAAGATGGGAGGGCATCAAGGGGTATTCTTCAACATCTTTTATACAGGACAACAACTCGATGATTTTATCGTATTGCTTCAGAAAACCGATGGGATCTTCCTTGACCTGAGCCCGGATTTTTGGCGGAGCATCCACGGCATCCAGGATGCCTACCAGGGTCTTGAAATTGAATTTGATAAAATTGACCAGGTCCTCTTCTCTGGATTCTGTGCCCAGGGAGCGCAGCTTGAGCAGCACCGCATATTCCGTGCTGCGAAGGGAACGAGCCTTCTCAACAAAGGCGGTGTAATCCGCCGGTGTGTTTGAAATTCCCCGGGCTGAATCCACTATGCTATCCACATCCAGCCCGGGGGCCAGCGGTATATCTTTGAGAGGGCCCTTTAC
This sequence comes from Gammaproteobacteria bacterium, assembly GCA_049190255.1. Lineage (GTDB taxonomy): Bacteria > Desulfobacterota > Desulfobacteria > Desulfobacterales > JAFDCJ01 > JAFDCJ01. The sequence goes on from JAIVWA010000263.1 coordinate 1,304, forward strand.
AATTTCAGCAATATCCTTTTTTTGCAGATGTCCCGAAATTTCCATGACCTTCAGGCGCTTGGAGCGTATCAGGGCCGGATCAAGGATATCCAGCCGGTTGGTGGTCAGCACCGTAAAGACCCGGTTCAACGGTATTTCCCCGTCAATAAGATTTAAAAACGTATTCGTCAGTTTGTCTGCCGGAGAGCCCCCGGAAGCGCTCCTTCTGGGCGCCAGGGCATCTCCTTCATCAAAAAACACGACGGTGGGCGCTATCATTTTGGCAATGTCGTAAAGTTTCTCAAGGTTTTCCACCGCCCCATCGATGGGATTGACCGGATCCTGAAGGGAGGTAAGGCCGGCCGATAGGTCGTGGATGTCATCGTTTTCGCTCAACCAGGCGCGCACCAAAAATGTTTTGCCGCTGCCCGGGGGACCGTTCAAAACCACCCCCTTTTCCTCACGCACCCCGTAAGACAGGCAGTTGTTGGCCATCTCCGAAAACACATCCTTGACCCCGCCGACATATTCATCCCATTTTAAATGGCGGTCCATCCGATCAACAACTTTGCCGAACAGGTCGCCATAGGAATTACTGGCGACCAGCTCAAATGCCCGCCGCACCAGCAGGGAGTCGTCGAGATACTCCGGGGTAAATCCGCTCTTTATCTCGATAACGGAATCGACTAGTTTGCGAACATAAGACGGGATTACTTTGAGCGTTCTTTCATCAAAGATGACATAAATCTTTTCAACCGCCCGCTTCAAATCCTGCGGTGACATGCAGGCGGCGGTGGTGGGACAAAAAACATCATCGGGATCCCCCACCCGGATATCGTGACGGATCAACTCCAGGCGCACGACCTCTTTGAGGTTGTCCCCCTTCTTCCAGTAGTCCGACATGTTGATTATTTTGCCTTTTTCGACAAACCGTCGATATATGGCAGGATCAAACTTCTCGGGTTGATCGGTGGTTGCTATCAGAAGGCAGTCACGGCTGCCGTTGATGATTTCGTCCAGGACGATGTTGGAAGTGTCGATCAGGGTGCGCTGTTGCCGTTCAACCCCCCCCGATTCTCTGCTGTCGGCCCGACCGAAGGCACTGTGCGCTTCTTCGATATGCCGGATCGACGTCCGGCGCGGATCTCCAAGTGACTTTTTAAAATAATTGCCGGGCTCGCCTGCCAGGGCGGTTTGAAAATCGTTGGGGGTGACCACGCTGGCGTCCACCGCAATTCCCTGTTCTTCCAAGTCAGAAAGGCTTTTGCCGATTCTCTTTTTGAAAATCGTCTTTACCAGCAGAACCCGGGAAAGGCGTTTATAAAATTTGATTTTCTTGCGCCGGGCAATTTCCATCGACAGGGTCGGATCGATCTCCTCAATGGTTTTCCAGAAGGGCTCTTCCGCCAGAACTTCTTCCTTTTTAGGCTTCAGGTCGATTTCCGGCAGAATTTCGTTGGCAAAAATCACTTTGTCGATGGCGTGGGTAACAGTGGCTGATTTCCCGCTGCCGCTGGGTCCTGTAATCAGCAGCAAGGGCGCCTTGGGCACAGACGGGTCGGAAATGTATTCCTTGCGTATGTGGGCCCGGTAGATCTTTTCAAAAAGGTCCTGAAGCTCCCAGGGAATGTGCACATCCGCAAGTTCCCGGTCCAGCAACGATAGAAGGAAAAGATAATCCTTGGCCGAGAGCTCTTTTTCAAGTATTTTATTCCATGCTTCCTGGGGATTGGTCTGACCGGAAATTTCAAAGCGCTTTTGCCAGTCGGTGAGAATATCCGGATCCTTTAAAACATTGAAGCTTTTTGGGGGTGCGGCCATGAACAGAGACAGGACCCGGTCCAGCATCGAATTGACCAGATCGGAAGGCGGTTTGTACTGATTGAGGCGTGCCCGCATAAACGACCGGGTTTCGTAAGGCCAGGATGCTACCAGATCTTCGATTTCGCGAATTCGCCTTTCAGACAGACGCACGTATTGGATTTCTTTGGTAATTTTGCGTGCCATCTCACTTCTCCTGACGTTGCCCGGAATTCGTCGCCGCCGGGGCCTTGGGCGCCGGCAGCGTGATGGCTGGAGTCCCCTGGGTATTCTGGATCACAATCGTGTTCTGGCCTTCCTGGTTCTTTTCGTAGGCTGTGGCCCATTTTTGTTGGGTTAGAAACTGAAAAAGGGCCACGTCGGTGGATCCGTCTGACTGCCCCAGGGCCTTTTGCAAAGCCTGGATGCTGTCCAGATAAGCGGCGTAAAGTTTGCGAATGCGGCTGGCTTCCTGATCGGCTGCATAGTTTTCGGCCTCGGCGATCAGCTCCCGGCGCTTTTTTTCTTCGGTGGCTTCCACCAGCTTGTCACCGAAGCGGGTTTCCTTGAGCACAAAACTAACCACTTCGATGCCGTATTTTTGTTCCAGGGTCGGGCCCCCTTCGTTGATGGGCCTGGACTTCAAGGCTTGAAAAATCTCCTCTTTGATGGCTTCCCGGTTGCTGACCAACTCGTTGACCAGCTGGGCCTGCAAGATATCCTTGACGATACCGTCGTAGTCGCCCTGGAGCAGATCCAGGGGGTCGAGATTTTCAATGGCCCATGTATTCAGGTTGCGGATACGGTAGGTGAGGACCGCCGATGTCCACAGAGCCACATTTGATTTGGAGATGATGCGCATCGGTTCGATGACACCGTTTAGAAAGAGGCGCTGGTTCATCAGGGAAACTTCCTGCTCGATACGGGTGAAATACGGCAGTCTCACATGCCAGCCGATTCTGGTGACCGCCTCCCGCTGGCCCCCGAAACGTTCCAGTACGACGGCATAATTCATTTTCACCTTGAATATCGTGCGGGTTGCATACACCACGGCGGTCAAGCCGTAGATCAGGCCCACCAGGGTGACAAGGGCAAACGTTCGGCGCAGTACGGTTTTGACAAAGGCTCTTTTCAGGAATTTTTTCGAAGGGTCCTTGGCCATAATCACTCCTTGTCATTCGAACATCGGTTAAAAATAAATCAGGATTGAGAGATAGTGCCAACGGATGGATTTTGAGCTCCGGGCAGATGGAGGGTTTCGCTAACAGGGAAACCGTCGGCTGAAAAAGGAATCGTGTTCCAGTCTGTTCCTGTATTTAGTTAATCACATTACTACTTTATTATCAATATGATAAGTCCAAATAAGGATCTTGTCACTGCTGTTTGGCTGTAACCGCCAAAAGCTCATAGCCTGGAGCTCATAGCTCATAGTAATAAGGATTGAAATCCTTTAGACTATCAGCTATCAGCTGTGAGCTGTGAGCTATCAGCTATGCTGAGGTTCAGGGTTCAGAGGACGGACGACAGAGCACAGAAGTCAGAGGGTCCTCTTTCGTCGTCGTACTCGTCCTCGTCCCTCGTCCTCGACACAATACCGATTCACGAGGACGAGCACGAAAAGGATCAGAATTGACCTTATACCTTAAACCTTACACCTTCTACCTTTTATTTTTCAGCGACCAGTGACCAGTTTCCAACTGCCAGCATCAAGTTTCCAGTTTTATATTCCCGTCATACATTCTCACTCCGCGGGGGGGCTTAGCCAGGGAAAATCCGACGGGCTTGGTAAACAGCGGATCATCGACCACGCTCCGCAAAAATTCATCGCGAAACTTTGGGTGGGCAATACTGGCAACAGCCAGGGCTTTTTCACCGGAGGTTAATTCCCGCAAATCGGCGACACCGTATTCAGTGACAATCACAACCCCATCGTAAGCACTGGCCGTCAGGCTGATCCCCGGCGGATGCAGTCTGGTAATTTTGGATTCACCTTTGTCGGTGATACTTTTCATGGCAATAATCGGCGTACCATGGATACGGTCATTTAAAGCCCGAATAAAATCCGGCTGCCCCCCCACCCCGCTGTAATATCGCCTCGGATCGATGAAATCCGCCCAGACATTGCCAAACATATCGACCCCGATGGCCGTATTTACCGAAATAAAAGGGCTGTTTTTACGGACCGTTTCGGCAGCATTGGTGTAGGCCGAAGGCCGCATTTGAACCCCGGTACGCATATGGACAAAGTCATACAGTTCTCGGGAGCCCATAATCAGACTCGTCGTGCTGTATCCCAGATTGGCTTTCTTTTTACGATTGGTGACAATGCCTTCTTTCTCCAGAAGCATCAAACCATCACCATAGAGCTCGGTTTGAATCCCCAGGTCTTTGTAGCCGCCATCTTTGATGGTGCCAATGACGGCATCCGGAATTTTACCGATGCCGACCTGGAGGGTGATACCGTCGTAAATAAACTGATCGGTGATCAGTTCCCCGATTCTTTTTTCTTCCGGTGATAAATTATCAAAATCCGGCATCGCAAAATCATAGACCGGCTTTACGCCCTCTTCAATGATATAATCCATGGACTGGGCATCGACAACGCTTTGACCCTGGGTAAACGGCATGCCGGGGTCCAACTCAGCGATAACTACTTCGGCATGGTCGATGGCTGTATGAAGGGCTTCTACCGAAAGTCCCAGGCTGTATTCACCGGTAATTTCACTTTTACGAACTTTTAAAAAAACAACATCCGGTTCGTAGGTGCGTCCTTTGCCGATCAAACTGGCCAGGTTCGCCAGGGTGCACGGCAAATAATAGGCCCGGCCTTCATTGGCGGCCTTACGAACCTCACCACCGGAAAAAGTAGAGTAAGTCATCACCCGGTCCTGCAACCCCTCTTCAACATAAGGCACCGGTCCCTGTAACAGTAGATGGACCATTCTAACAAACGGCAGGCGGGGCTGACGAGATTTTATGGCCGCAGTCAATGCCTCCAATGAGGCTGTCGGAGTGGCGGCATTTGACCCCACGTAACAGGTGATCTGATCGTTTGTTTTGAATTTTTCGGCAATCACATCGGCTATTTGATCAAGGGTAATCTTCTTCGGCTGGAGATTCATGGACGACCTCGTATAATTCCCAATTGGAAGTTATGGGTTATTGGTTCATACTATAAGATTAAACCCTAACCCGGATAAACCGGAAATCCGAAACTTGAAATACGAAATCCGAAACAAATTCGAATCACCAAAATTCCAATGACCCAAACAAAATCGTAGGGTGGGCATTGCCCACCAGGTATAACCAATCTCGGCTGTTAACGGTGGGCATTGCCCACCCTCCACCGGCAATTTTAGATTTAACAGAATGATTTACTTTTTGCGCCGTGTTAAGTATACAGCCTGCTTACACAATTTTCAAGACATGGCATTAGGCCTTGCATTACTCCTCCAAAGAATTAACCCCGCACCATCAATTTGACAAGTAAACGTAAGGAATTATTCTTCTTCTTAGACTAAGGTTAAGTTATCGATTTGGGATTGTCTCGATTTGGGATTTCGGATTTGGGATTTGGGATTTGGGATTGGTCTGGTT
>JAIVWA010000264.1:0-6672 GCA_049190255.1 Gammaproteobacteria bacterium
AGCTTATAAGTCAGTAATTAGCTTTTTAGTAAAAGATACTCGATACTGGATACTCGATAAAAACTGGAACCTCTGACATTCATTTATCGAGCATCCAGTATCGAGCATCCAGTATCGAGCATCCAGTATCGAGTATCGAGCATCCAGCAATTTTTCTGCATCACTCTTATTTTCCTGATATTATTTTTATCAGGAGTCAGTTCTTTTGCAGCAGGGTTAGATCAAAAACAGGAGGCTTTCAAGGAAACGGTCTACCGGCTGTCTTCTTTTGCCGACCGCAGCACGGGGACTGCCGGCAACCAGGCTGCCGCCGCCTATATCAAAGAAAGGTTGGAACGACTCGGTTTTGAAACCGTAGGCACGCATAAATTTGCGGTTCCTGTCATCCTTGACGAGAAGAGCACCTTAACCATACCGGACCGCAATTTATCGATTTCCATTCGATCGCTGCGGGGAAATGCCGTTACGCCTCAAACCATTCCGCCGCCCGGAATTCAAGCCCCCCTGGTTTACGCCGGCAACGGTGAGTTGCAGAATCTAAACGGCAAAGCCATTGAGGGGGCCATCATCCTGATGGAGCTTGAATCCGGCAAGAATTGGCTCACGGTTGCCGATTTGGGTGCCAAGGCCTTGATTTATGTGGATCGAGGAAAATCATCCCGAGTTCATTTCGAGGAAAAGTATGAGCTTTCTCCCATTCAATTTCCGCGATTCTGGGTATCTGTTGACCGGCTTCATACCCTGTTCCCCGGCTTTGAAGCCATGCCTGCCGGGCGCGTCGCCGAAGAGGTCCGCCTGGCATCCCAAACGAATTGGAAAAACGTTATCACCGAAAACGTCTATTGTATTGTCCCCGGAACCGACCCCAAACTCCAGGAGCAATCGGTGATGGTGGAAGCGTTTTACGACAGCACGGCCTGGGTGGCCGGATTGTCGCCCGGGGCCGACGAAGCCGCCGGCGTGGCCACGCTTTTGTATTTGGCCCAACAGCTGAAGGATAACCCTCCGCAACGAACGGTTATTCTGGTGGCTACCAGCGGCCATGCCCAGACCCTGGCCGGCATGCGCGAGCTGGTCTGGAGCTTTACGACGCGGTCGAAAATCCAGCGCGGCATGAAACGCAACCTGAAGAAGCTGATTAAAAAATCCGGCAACACGATCAAAGCATTGAAAAATGTGTCCTTTGCGTCTGTCGTCACCGAAGATCCGGCTGCTATAGAAAATCAAGCACTGGTCCAGGCGGCTCTTGAAGAACGGATAAAAACGGTGTCCGACATCGTTTCACGCCGCTTGATGAGGCTGCGGATGCAGGAGAACGCCAAGGATAATCAGGCTGTCATTAATGAATTGGCCGTTGAGAGACAGTTGCTGCGGCGGTTGGTCTGGAAGCCGAAATATACGGATTTGTTGCCTGAGGAACAGCAGATGCTGGCCCGATTGGTGCCGCAGGCAATTGATGAGCAGAACGCCATTCTTAGCGATGCCAAAAGTCAGTTGGACCTGCTGGACAGTGCCAGAACGTTTCGCGGTCAGGCCAAGGTCTACGATCTGGCGGTAGCCGTATCTCTCCATCTTTCCAGTCATGGTGACGGATTCGGCGCCTTCAATTATGGCTGGCAGTATCCGTTTCGGCCCCGGATTAATCGCACGGCGGCCTATTCCCTGCTGGATGAGGTCCTGCGCAGCGGGGCCGTGGCGGTTGAAAAATCACTCGGCATCCAGGGAATGTACAAGGACACTTTGCGGCCAAGCCCGCGTCGTTCCTGGCAGAGTTACTTTGTGGACCGTCCCCCTTTAGGCGGTGAGGTTACCGCTCTGGCGGGAATGCATGGATTAACCTTCGTTACCACCAACGACGCCCGGGCCGCCTGGGGTACGCCTATCGACAATCCTGAAGACGTCAATTTTGAATTTGCCCTCAGGCAAAGTGCGGTGGTGGCGGGGTTGATTCAACATCTGGCCGGCGTGCCCCAAACGAATGAAGGTATTTTTCCCCGCAACGGGATTAGTGAAATCAACGGTAATGCCAAGTTTCTGCGTCACGGCGAGTTGTTTGCCGATAAACCGGCCCCCGGGTCCGTGCTGCTTTGTTATCAGGGGCCGGCCCGATATTACGCGATTGTGGACCACATGGGCAAATTTCACCTTCGGGGGCTGGCGGATAAAAAACACAGCTATCACAAGGTGATTTTCGAAGGCTATAAATTTGATGAGGCGACCGGTGCCGTCAAATGGACCATCGACAAAAAACAAACCGGAAAAAATTCCTATCGGGTGAAAATGTTTCGTCGCCACATGGAGACCGATCTCATTATGTTCGCCAGCAAGGGGATCACCCTGTTCAATCTCCTTGAGCCGCGTACATTTCGCTATCTTAGTAAAGGCACCATCATCGACGGCCGGCGCGAGGCCGATCCGCTGCGCTATTTTTACAGCCGCCTCGACACCTGGATCTCATATTACCGCAATGCATCTACCATCACGACCATATTCCTGGAAGACGGCACACCACTGAAATTGACCCTGTCCGACAGCGTATTGCGCAAAAAAATGATTTTGCTCAATGCCAGTGAGGACAATCCGCAGGGCGATGGTTACCTGGTGGATAAATGGCCGCTTTTATACCGGACCGGATTCAACGTTGCCCGGGACATGTGGACGCTGTTGACGCCTCGCATTACCAATTTAGAGAAACGGGGTATTTTTAACGAACGCCTTCGTAATCTTCAGCAGGCGGGGCTGAAGCAGTTGGACCTGGCGAAAACCTCTTTGGACACCCTTCAGTACGATCAATTTTTCGAGGCCACTGCGCGTTCGTGGGCGCTGGCCAGCAGGGTTTACGATGATGTGGAGACAACCCAGAAAGATGTTCTCTACGGGGTGCTGTTTTACATTGCCCTGTTTGTGCCCTTTGCTTTCTGTTTGGAACGCCTGCTGTTTTCCTACTCCAATGTTTACAAACGTATCATTGCTTTCAGCGGCATTTTGGTGTTGCTGATCGCCATCATTTATAATGTCCATCCTGCTTTTCGGCTGGCCTATAGTCCCATGGTTGTCATTTTAGCATTTTTTATAATGGGGCTTTCCCTGGTTGTTACGCTGATCCTTTTCTTGCGCTTTGAAGAAGAAATGGCCGGGCTTCAGACCCATGCCCAACTGGTTCAATCCGGTGAGATCGGCCGTTGGAAAGCGTTTGTGGCGGCTTTTCTGCTGGGCGTCAGTAATCTCAGACGTCGTCGTCTGCGCACCGTGTTGACCTGTACCACGCTGATCATACTGACGTTTACCATTATGAGCTTTACCTCGGCCAAATCCATGCGGCGGCATGCTCGCGTTTTGTACGACAGCAAGACCCCCTACCAGGGGTTTCTGTTAAAAAATGTAAACTGGAGAAGTTTGCCGCCGGAAGCCTTCGGCAGAATAGAGAATTCCTTTGGCGGCCAGGCCATTGCCGCCCCCCGGGTGTGGTTGGAAGACGAAGACCGAACGCGTTCTACGCGAATTCCGATTTATTTTAAGGACCGGGTCTTTGAAGCCCAGGGGATGGTGGGGCTTTCAGCCGATGAACCCAGGGTTTCAGGGCTTGATGAAATTCTTGTGGCCGGGCGCTGGCTGCGGGCAGACGAACAACAATCGGTGCTTTTACCCCAGCGAATGGTTGATCAACTAAACCTTGATTTCGCCCAGCTGCAAAACCAGGGCGTATCCCTGTGGGGCATGCCGTTTGAGGTCGTCGGTATTTTCTCCGGTAAAAAATTGCGGGAACGCCGTGATTTAGACGGAGAACCATTGACTCCCGTTATATTTCCCCGGGAAATGTCATCCGAGCTGACCGAAGTAGAAGAAGAAGCAATGGAATCAGGGGATGATGTGCGGGAATTTCAAAGCCGCTATCGGCATATTGACGGGGATTTGACTGTCATCGTACCGTACCGCTTTCTATTGGCGGCCGGGGGTCATTTAAAGGGAGTGGCCATTCATCCCCGCAATCCGGACGCCATCCAAGACACCGCCCGGGACCTGATTGACCGCTTTGGACTGTCCCTTTTCAGTGGAGAGCCTGACGGGACCTACCTTTACCACGCCAGTGACAGCATGAGCTACAGCGGAGTTCCCAATATTATTATTCCACTGATTATTTCGATTTTTATTGTCTTGAATACCATGATCGGCAGTGTGTATGAACGCAAACGCGAAATAGGGATCTATACCTCCGTAGGACTGGCGCCGTCCCATGTATCTTTTCTTTTCATTGCCGAAGCCATGGCCTTTGCCGTGCTCAGCGTGGTGTTCGGTTATCTGCTGGCCCAGATCACCGCCAAGCTCTTTGCCGAGACATCCCTGTGGGCAGGGATAACCGTGAATTATTCATCCATGTCAGGCGTTGCGGCCATGATTTTGGTAATTGCGGTGGTGCTGATCTCGGTAATCTATCCTTCAAAGGTAGCCGCTGAAATCGCGATGCCGGATGTGAACCGCTCCTGGACTCTCCCGCCGGCCATCGGCAATGAACTTGAAATAACATTGCCTTTTCTGATGACCTACAAGGAGCATCGCAGCATCGCCGGCTTTTTATATGAATACTTTGAGGGGCACAGGGACATCACCCATGGCATGTTTTCCACTGCCGACATCGAGTTCGGGTTTGTCTGCGAGAGCCCGCCCGGCATGACCCAAACCCCTTACGATTGTCCGGAAGGCGAATGTGAATATGATCAGTGCCTCCAGATTAAATGCCGTGTCTGGTTGGCTCCCTTTGATTTCGGAATCATGCAGCAAGTGGAGCTGCAATTCAGGCCCGCGGCTGATGAGCCGGGTTTTCTCGAAATAGCGATTAAATTGAATCGTGAATCCGGAGAAGCCAATGCCTGGCACCGAATCAACAAGACCTTTTTGCATGTGATTCGTAAGCAATTGCTGATATGGCGCTCTTTTGATGACCCGACGAAAGTGAGCTATGAAGAACTGCTTTCCAAAGCGGAAAAAGAATCGGGGATCAGGACTTAGCTAAAAAGTTCAATCTTTTCACTGTTCCGGACAGGCGGAGTTTCATACGAGCACCGCCGCTGGTGGATTCGTCACTCGTCATTCGACATTCGTTAGCCTCCGATGGTCCCCACCACCGCTCCCGTCATACATGTGGCCAGGGTGCCGGCTACGATGGATTTAAATCCTAATTCAACAATCTCATTTCTGCGTGTCGGGGCGATCGTTCCCATGCCGCCGATCATAATCCCCAGACTTCCGGGATTTGCAAAACCGCACATAGCATACGTCATAATCAATATGCTTTTAGGGCTCAATGTCCCGGGAGCCAAACGGCTCAAGTCCAGATAGGCCAGAAATTCGTTGAGAATGGTTTTGGTTCCCATCAGTGATCCGGCTGCTGTGGCCTCTTGCCAGGGCACTCCCATCAACCATACAACCGGCGCCATAATAATTCCCATAATACGTTGCAGCGTAATTTGCTGCCCGCCAATTTCCGGAAGCAGTCCCAGGATTAAATTCACCAGGTATACCAGCGCAACCAGGACCACCAACATGGCGACGATATTGATCAGCAGTTCGACACCCTGCAGCGTACCCCTGGTTACGGCGTCCATGGATCCGGATGCCTTCTCAGGTGCAGTTAACTCGCCGGATGTCAACTTGCCGGTTTCGGGTACCATCAGTTTGGATATGGTGATAGCCGCCGGCACACTGATAATGGAAGCCGTCAGGATATGTCCCATTATATCCGGGATCGTTTTGGAAAGAATACTGGCATACAGCACCATGACCGTACCGGCAATAGTTGCCATCCCACAGGTCATCAGGGTGAAAATTTCACTGCGGGTCATATCCTTGAGATAGGGTCGAATAAAAAGCGGCGATTCGACCATTCCCACAAAAATATTGGCGGAAACGCCCAGCCCCTCAGTTCCCCCAAGACCCATGGTCCTTTGCAGGGCCCATGAAAACCCCTTTACCACCACCGGTAAAATTTTCCAGTAAAACAGCAACGCGGACAGGGCGCTCATAACCAGGACAAGGGGAAGTGCTTTAAATGCGAGGATAAAGCTTGCTCCCGGATATTTTTCAGTAAATGGAAGTTCGCCACCCCCCAAATATCCGAACACAAACGAGGTTCCTGCCGTGGTTGCTTCTTCCAGGGACAGCACGACCCGATTCAATAAAAGAAAAAAATCTCTGAATAGGGGCAGTTTCAACAAGATGAGCCCGACCAGCAATTGAATGACAATGCCGGTGACGGCAACTTTCAATTTGACTTGCCTGCGGTTTTCGCTCATTGACCATGCGATGACCGCGAAAACAATCAGACCGGCGATACTTTGGAAGATCATTTTTCTATCCTCCATTAGATTAACATCTTAGTTGTAAATTTTTTGCCCTCCCGAGGCGGATCTCCGACATTTTGTGGCAAGAACTTTTTGTGTAAAAATCAAGTTACCAGAAGAAATGCCTAAAATGCCTAAATTGCACTAAAGTGCCTAAAATTATGGTGTCGCTTCGCTCCGTCTTTTTTATAAGTCGTTGACGCTGGCAGTATGGGAGGCCAGAGATCAGACCAATGAAATGACAACTTAGCGTGAGTTTCTATTTTTATAAAATAGATAGAATACATTTACTTTAGGCATTTTAGGCACTTTAGGCAATTTAGGCATTTCTTTT
>JAIVWA010000265.1:0-5913 GCA_049190255.1 Gammaproteobacteria bacterium
CGACCACACGGAGTTTCATACAAGTGGTTGAAGAGTTCCGCCGTTAAGTGTTTGCAAACAGTAACCCTGAACCCCGAGTCCTGAACCTTTGAACCCAGAACCTGCCAAAAAGGATCTATAGCAACAAATGGAGAATCAGCAGCAAGCGGGATATCCATCGTTAACTAAATCTTACAAAGGGATGTTTCCTTTCAAAATCGGCACCACCTCCTTTATTTATCCGGACCATTACGTCCCCAATGTCAGGATGCTGGGAGCATTTGTAGATGAAATCGAGTTGCTGATATTTGAAAGCACGGCAACTGACTCCCTGCTCTCTAAAACCGTTATAGACGACCTCTCACATTTATCCCGGGAGTTTAACCTCACCTATAACATTCATCTACCAACGGATGTATCCATCAGCGACCCATCGGCCGCCAGACAACAACAGGCCGTGGAAACACTGATCAAAATCATCGAGCAGGTTATTCCGCTTCAGCCTGTCAGCTATACCCTGCATATTCCCTTTCATGATGGTGTCTTAGATAATGTTAAAGTCAGCAAATGGCAGGACTGCGTTCAGCGCAATCTGGAAAAAATTCTGACGGCCGGTGTGCCGGGCAATATGCTCGCTATCGAAACTCTGGATTATCCAATTGAAATAATTGAAGATATAATTTTAGAATTAAATTTGTCGGTGTGCATGGATATCGGGCACCTTATGATCCACGGATATGACGTCAAGTCTGTCTTCGATAAATATGCCACCAAAATTCCGATAATCCATTTGCATGGTGTGGACGGTCATAGGGATCATTTACCCTTAGATAGACTATCTAACAAACTGAAAGGCATTCTTAAGTGGCTTTCGCGCGAATTTACCGGAAGTTTGTCATTGGAAGTTTTTTCTTTTGACCATCTGGAGGTCTCGCTTAATTATCTTGAACGACTCTGGAACAAAATGGAAAGGTGGAGATAATTCTCGTCTATTTTTTCAAAACACTATATTTTATTGACAGGCTATAAAATTTCCCTCATATTTCTGCCGATAATTAGTAATGGCTGACCGAACCTATCTGAAACAACCACAAACCTTTCATTTCAAGTCTGCTCATAGAAAATAGGGAGTCCGTTATGGAAAAAAGCCACATGGTTCTTATCATGCGATGTGATGAATACGATTCTGAAAAAATCGCAGGTATTGTCAAAGAGGGTATGCAAGAACTGGGCGTCATACCGTCCGGGAAAATTCTCTTAAAACCAAATGTAGTTCTGGCTCATCCCGAAATTTTTCCTTATGCATTTACGCGCAAAGAATTTCTTGATGGTGTCATAACCGCAACCAAAGAATTGGCCAAAGATGTAAAAGAGATTTCCGTAGGTGAGCGCTCGGGCATCACCATATCGACTCGCTATAGTTTCAAGAACGCAGGATATCCGGAAGTTATAAAAAAACATAGGATAAAAGCCCATTATTTCGACGAGGTCAAACAGGTACCGGTCAAGATACAAGGCGCAAAAGTGTTGCGAAACCAGATGTTTATGCCCAAACCAATTGCCGAGTGTGACTTTCTTATCAATCTGCCCAAATTTAAAGCCCATCCGTGGTGCCGGCTTACGCTTAGCTTGAAAAATTTTATAGGAATTCAAGATGATCGGCACCGTCTGGTGGATCATAATCAGTTTTTGGAACATAAAATTGCCGACCTGCAGGCCGTCATCCAGCCCCAGTTTATTGCGATTGATGCAATTACAGCCGGACAAAAAATGATGCTGACACCAACCCCATTCTCCATGGGCGCGATTGTAATGGGAACGAATTCATGTGCCGTTGATACGGTCGGCTGTCATATGGTTAACGTCGATCCAAACGATCTTATTCATTTACGATATGCATCTGAAAGAGGATTCGGCCCTATGGACATCAACCAAATCGAAGTTGGTGGTGATTTCCCTCTCGCTGAAATGCAGGAAAAAACAAAAAAATTTCAATTCTGTCTGGAACGGGTTGATGACTATTTTTCTGAAGCCCCCAACCTGTCTTGCACTGTCGGAACTTTTCCGGAGAAGCATTCAGCAGATTACTGCTGGGGAGGATGTCCCGGTGCCCTTCAGGAAGCCATGCACATTTTCAGGGGGTTCTACCCGAACGTGGATAAAGAAATGCAAAAGGTGCGTTATGTGGTCGGTAAGGTGGAGGGGCCTTTGCATCTGGAGGATAATGAACGCGTCATTTTCGCCGGCAGCTGCACAAGCTGGGAAGGAGAGATAGATGGAAAACATGTCAAAATAGAGAGTAGCTATAAAACAGCCAGCGAAACCGATGAAACCAAAACGGAATCCAATGATATGCTGTTGAAATTTCTGAAAGCTCAATTTCACTCCCTTGTGAAAAATTCATCCCGCTATATCCACGCCAAGGGGTGCCCGCTTTCCGTTGCCCAACACGTCAACTATTTATCGTCTATGGCAAAAATCAAAAATCCTAATTTTGATCCGAAACTATTTGTGCAGGCCAATATTACTTATTATCAAATGCGATTTCATCGTTTTATTGCTCGTTTTGCAGGTTAAATGCCCAAAGTAAAACCTTGAATCCTGGAAAGACCGATTGTATGGCCGGACTTAGCGTTTATACCAGCAACCGCCTGGAGATTCTGGCAAATCAGCTTGCGGAAATTGTTCAGACCCCCTTGCCGACGCCTTTCACCCCCGAAGTCATTGTGGTTCAAAGCCGGGGGATGGAACGCTGGATTGCCATGGAGCTTGCCCGCTTGAACGGGGTCAGCGCCAACTGCGCCTTTCCCTTTCCCAATGCCTTCCTGGAAGATATTTTTAAGAACCTGATCCCGGATATGCCGGAAACCTCACCGTTTGAACCCGATATCATGACCTTTCGGCTCATGGGGATCATTGCCAAATGTATCAACCGCAAAGGGTTTGAAGACCTGAACGCCTATCTGGCCGAAGACGGCCAGCAGCTCAAGTTGTATCAGCTTTCCGGTCGAATCGCCGATCTATTTGACCAGTATCTGGTATTTCGCCCGCAATTATTGTTTCAGTGGGAGCGATCCAAAGAAGAAAAAGCATCTCCCCATAATTGGCAGGCCCAACTCTGGCGTGAACTTGCGCAGGGCAAAGCGCACCTGCATCGCGCCCGGATGCGGGAAAATTTGCTTGAACAGATCAGAAGCTCTCATTTTGACCCCGCCCGGCTTCCAAAACGGATTTCACTTTTCGGAATCTCGCATCTCCCTCTTTTTCACCTCCAGGCCTTCGCAGAGTTGTCCCGGCTTGTGGAGGTCAATTTTTTTCTCATCGATCCCTGCCGGGAGTACTGGGCGGATATTATCTCTGATCGGGAAATAAAAAAAATCCGCCGAAAATATCCCCAGGTCACTGAAAACATTGAATGGTATCATTTTGAAAAAGGAAACCGACTTCTGGCTGCCATGGGAAGTTTGGGCCGTGATTTTTTTGAGTTAATCAGTGACCTGGATTGTGAAATTTTCGAACAATTTGAAGAACCACGGGAATTTTCCGTTCTGGCCTGCCTGCAATCGGATATTTTAAACCTGAGAGATAGAGAACCCAATGTTGTTGATGGGCCGCACGGCTCATCATCTGATAAAGGACAGCCGTCTGAATCACCGCCTGAGATTTTTCAATTCTCCGGGCACGATACTTCCGTTCAAGTTCATTCCTGCCACAGTCCCATGCGCGAAATCGAGGTGCTGCATGATAACCTTCTGGCCATGTTCGAAGAAGAACCGGATTTATTGCCCAAAGACATCATCGTCATGACGCCGGATATTGAAACCTATGCCCCTTACGTGCATGCCGTCTTTGATGCCCAGATCGATGTATCGCTGCGGATGCCCTATAGCATTGCCGATCAGAGCCCCCGGGCAGAAAG
Source organism: Gammaproteobacteria bacterium (assembly GCA_049190255.1). Classification (GTDB taxonomy): domain Bacteria; phylum Desulfobacterota; class Desulfobacteria; order Desulfobacterales; family JAFDCJ01; genus JAFDCJ01. The sequence continues at coordinate 3,899 of JAIVWA010000265.1, forward strand.
CCGAATGATCGAAGGCTTTCTGGCTTTGCTGGATATCACCGATAGCCGTTTCGAAGCCGTCCGGGTAATGAGTCTACTGGAATTTCCAGGAATTAAGGAACGGTTCGGCCTGACGGAATCTGATTTAAAAATCATAGAGCGATGGATCAAGGACACTCGAATTCGATGGGGCATTGATAGCAACAGCCGCGGGGACGCCGGCGTCCCCGCTTTTTCTGAAAACACCTGGCGCGCCGGCCTGGAAAGGCTCATGCTTGGATATGCCATGCCGGGTCAAGACAGGAAGATGTTTAACGGCATTTTACCCTATGATCATGTTGAAGGTGCCGATGCACAAATTCTGGGCAACTTATTTAATTTTCTCGACCATCTGATTGCATGGTCAAAAAGATTGAACCGCCCCAGAAAACTGAGCAGCTGGCAGGAAACCTTGACCGCTCTTATCGACCGCTTCTTCAAACCCGACGAAAAAGAAGAACGGGAACTTCAGATTCTGCGCAACCTGCTGGATGATTTGACCGACATCGAAACGACCGCGGACCATCATGATGAGATAGCACCGGAGGTCGTCAGGGCCCATCTAAAATCAGGGTTGGAGCAAAACAGGTACGGGTCCGGTTTCCTGACCGGGGGCATTACCTTTTGTGCCATGCTGCCGATGCGAAGCATTCCCTTCAAGGTCATCTGTCTGGTCGGCATGAACAATGATGCCTATCCCAGAGATTATCAACCGTTGAACTTTGATCTCATGGCCCAACATCCCCAGGCCGGAGACAGGTCCCGCCGCAACGATGATAAATACCTCTTCCTTGAATCCATCATATCCGCCCGCAAAAAGCTCTATATCAGCTATGTGGGACAAAGTGTCCTGGACAACTCCATCCTTCCGCCCTGTATGCTTGTCAGTGAGTTGCTCGACACGATTAAAAAGAGTTTTGCCGGATCCGACAAAAACATTCTCGAAAAAATCGTAACCCGGCACCGGCTGCAGCCCTTCTCTACGCGGTATTTCCGAGAGGACAGCGGCCTTTTCAGCTATTCAACCGAAAATATGCTGGCCGCTGCTTCTGAAAAAGCAGAACTGCGCCCATTTGTGACCGCCAAGATACCCTGGCCACCGGAAGAAGCAGACGAATGGCAAATCCTTGATCTCGATTCCCTGTGCCGGTTTTTCAATCATCCCGCCCGTTTTTTCATTCAAAAACGACTCGGGATGACACTGGAAGGTGAAGGTCCGCTGTCGGATGTTCGCGAAAATTTTGTATTGATCGCGCTGGAGAAGTATTTGGTCGAACAAAACCTGCTGAAAAACAGGCTGGCCGGATCAACATTTGAAGATTTTAAACCCGTCCAAAAAGCGCTGGGGCAACTTCCCCATGGCTGTGTCGGGGATTTCCACTACAATGAAATCAATATCGAAGTTGAAAATTTTATTTCCAAAATAGAAAGCTTTACCAGCGCAGCACCCAAAGATCCGATCGAAATTGGCCTTAACATCTCAGGATTCAATCTGAGGGGACGCTTGGCTAAAATTTCGGAGTCCGGATATGTTCACGTCCGCTACGCCCGGAAAAGAGTCAAAGATATTTTGAACTCGTGGATTTACCACCTTGTCTTTTGTCTTGAAGCACCGCCTGAATACCATCAGACCAGCTTTCTCATATGCAAGGATTCAGCCCTAGAATTTGACCCGGTGCCGGAAAGCCGAAAATTGCTAAAGGAACTTATTGGATTGTTCCGGCGTGGATGGGAGGAGCCGATTCATTTTTTTCCTGACGCCTCTTATGAATATGCCAAACACAGGCTTCAAAACGCGGGGTCCGATCAATCGGCCCTGAATAAGGCCGGCAAAAAATGGCAAGGTGCTGATTCAGCTAAAAAGTACGCCAAAGCCGAATCCGAAGACCCCTATTACGATCTTTGCTTCCGCCATTTGGACCCCCTGGATGATGAGTTTGCCAAAATAGCCATGAACGTATTTAAACCGATCCTTGAACATAGCAAGGAGATTATAC
>JAIVWA010000265.1:5922-6657 GCA_049190255.1 Gammaproteobacteria bacterium
TGATTCAGACTCAGAGCCGGTTGTTTTAGAATTTTGGTCATTTGAAAATTCGAATTTGTTTCGAGTTTCGGATTTCGAATTTCGAATTTTAATTCATGTTGACAGGAACTTAAAAGCAACAATATCAGAATATTGTCGATAATGATTATTTAGCGCCAAAGGAGAAAAAACATGGCTTTGATCGTACAATTGCACGAAGGTGTGGCCATCAATAAATGCCCGCTGGACAAACCCAAATTGCGGATAGGCCGCCATCCGGATTGTGACATCTTTATCGATGATGCCGTGGTCAGCACCGAGCATGCCGTCATTGAAACGATTGAAAACCCGGATCCCAAAGGTCCCCCCGAATTTTATATCATCGATCAGGACAGCACCAACGGAACATTTTTAAACGGAGAAAAGACGACCCGGCAAAAATTAAACCATGAAGATGTCATCCGGGTGGGGTGGGTCAGCTTTAAATTCATTGACGAAACAAAAGCGGATCCGGATCAAACCGCCAAAATCCTTAAAAGCTGGATCCCCGGCGTATTTTACACGAAGGAGGGTTCATAGGTTCTAGGTTCAAAGGTTCAGAGGTTCAGGACTGAAGGTTCAGCGTTCAGGGTCTTTCGATTTCGGATTTCGGATTTGGGATTTCGGATTGAAAAGATGGCGTCAGTGAGTTGCGGGTTCTGTGGATCGGGATTTTTAGATAACCCTTATATGAAACTACATGAATCCAATGTCATT
>JAIVWA010000266.1:0-6637 GCA_049190255.1 Gammaproteobacteria bacterium
AGTATCCTTGGGGATAAAATGGGTGGATCGATCAATATGAGACATGAAAAAAGCTGTGGATATTTCGCGGCGGCGATATAGGTCGTTACCGCCCCCAAAGAATGACCGGTGCCGATGATCGGCGGTGACAGGCTTTGTTCGATAAGCGTTTTTAAATCGTCTGCAAATATATCCCAATGGCGAATGCGCTTGATGTTGGGCAGCTCTGTCCCGCCATGGCCGCGAATATCGCTGGCAACCACATGCAGGTCGTCAACCAGGTGTTTAACAAAGGGAGAATAGGTTCCGGCACAAAATCCATTGGCATGCAGCAAATGGGCCTGGGGCCCGGATCCACCCCAATCTAAATAATGGATCTTTCCATCCGGGGTATTAATGAAGTTCTCCAGCGGTTCAATTGTTTCAGGTGCATTCATATCAGAATTCGTCATTCTTCATTCGCAAACACATCTTTAGCCGCACCTGGAATGAGACCGGCACAGCGGACAAGGGAATTTCATAGAAAAAGGGTTACGGTTTGATCCGTAACCCTTAAGCTGATTAATGGTAGGCACGCGGGGATTTGAACCCCGGACTTCTACCGTGTCAGGGTAGCGCTCTCCCCCTGAGCTACGTGCCTTTATAGTGGTACAAATTTTATGCTTGAGTAGCACCGGTCGGTTTTTGTGTCAAGGCCTTTTAGATCACCTGAGACCCTTAAAATTAGCTTTTCAGATAGCATTCCACAATTTTAGGCATTTTAGGCATTTTCTATTTAGTATCTTAGTTCTGAAATTGTTGTTTTTAGTGGCAAGAAATTTTCTGGCATCTTTGTAGATCCCTATCTATCCAAGCTTCAGAGAAATCTGAGCGGGCGTTCAACTTTTTTGTTTGGGTCATTTGAATTTTGGTGATTCGAATTTGTTTCGGATTTCGTATTTCGAGTTTCGGATTTCCGGTTTATCCGGGTTATGTCTATCCTGGAATAAGCTCGACTTTTAAAATTTTTGATGTCACCTCGAAAATATTAATCCCGAAGGATTCGAAGTTTTGCTGCATCAAGGCCGAAGCCAGATCCTTGGTTTTCCCCTGGAATTCAACCAGCAGGATTGCTTCGTTGGGCTTGATTTCTTTGACACGGATTCCTTCCACACCGGAAATGGTGTTCAGCTTCTTGCGAAATTTGACATATTGGGCAAGGTGGCTTGTGCCTAAAATGACCACTTCTACCACCGTGGGCCGGCCGGCCTGTTTCTGCCAGGCGACAACCAGTTCCTCGGCCAGAGCGGGGCCCGCCATGGCACCGGCAGCCTCAAGTGCTTCTTGGCCGCCGACCGTATCATCTTCATTGACGGCCACCGCCGTTCGAGCCAGGTTTAACATCGGTTCAGCGGATCCTGATCGTAACGCCCGCAAGGTAACCGTTCCATTAAACGACCGCATGGCCGAACCCATGATGTTTGTAGATGGGCTGGCAATCGATGTTCCCAGTACGATGATATCGGCTTTAAGCGCCGCACCGAGTTCAGCCGCCTCCAGATCCGTCAAATCCGGTCTGTTTAAGTCATCCCAATTTACCAGGGGGCGGTCTCGAGCACCGCGGTGCTCAATGATGGTAAATCCGGCTTCCTGCAAACGATCAACCATAACTGCCTCAGAAATCGGAATCAAACCGGATCCTGATGGGCTCCACCAATACATTGGAGATTGCTGCTCTAAACTCTGTTCGGCAATGAGGAACAAAACACTGGGCAGTGTTTTGGTGGCCCGCAGAATTCCCGCCTCGGTCAATTTCTTGGATATCTTTCGGCCCGACACGGTGGCCTGAACAACAACCCGGTAGGATTTTTCCAGGCCGGCCTCGGTCAGTACTTTATAACCCTGGATGAAGGTACTTGTCTGATCAAGCAACAGCTCATTTAGCTGCGAAAAATTATCCACCAGAGATTCTACCTCCAGTAGTTCTTTGGTCATTAGCGCCACGGCCGTAATCAGGCTGTCGGAGATGGCTTTTTCCCGGGCGGCAGCGACATTGCCGCCACGCATCGTAGCCGTTCCTACTACTACAAACGTTTTCGTTGTGGCAGACTCCCGGGCCTGCGCAGCGTTGAATGTCATCAGCACCAGGGCCAGGCTGAAAGACACAAGCATCAACCCACTAAATTTGGTGAAAATTGTCCGCATGGCACACAACTCCTGTATTAAGGCGTAACTTGAAATCTTCTGCGGTATAAATGAAAAATCATTCATAATCAAGCGTTATGAGAAATAAATTAAAGGTATAGGTGTCAGGTGTCAGGGCTGCAATACAGAGATTAGGATTAAGGAGCCCTGTGGATTTCTTTAAATCTAATGTTGCATCCTCTATCCTGATTTAGTCTAGTTACAAAATCCAAGTCAAACTGGTCTGATATGCGTCGTTCCTGACACCTGACACCTGAAACCTTATACCATTAGAGTAAGCATCTTTCTTTCGGCCCCGTGCCCAAGGCTCTATATGCCCTATGCGCCATGCACTTTGCCACTAGACCCGTCGCTGGAGGGCATAGTCTGCAATATCCAGCATGGTTTCTTTGGTTGGTGAGGGTTCAAAAAGGGCCAGGGCGTTTTTGGCCGTGTCGATATAGGAAGCAGCCGTTTCTTGCGTATAATCAATGCCGCCGTATTTTACCAGCAAATCGAGCAGGGTTTTAAAATCATCCGTCGTAAAATCAGTGTTCCGGATAATTTTTATCATCAAATCCCGGTCACTGGAATTCGCCTGTTTCAAGGCGTAAATAACCGGCAATGTCAGTTTTCCTTCTCTTAGATCCGCCCCGACCTCTTTACCGAAATCAGAGGTCTGCAGGGTATAATCAAACAGGTCATCGGCCATCTGAAAAGCAATCCCCAGATTATATCCATATTCAGCCAGGGCCTTTTCCTTGTCCTGCGGTGCGTCGGCTATTATGGCGCTCACCTGGCAGGCGGCTTTGAACAGCACGGCGGTTTTACGGCGGATGATCACCAGATACTCGTCTTCTGTCAGCTTGACATCGCCTTTGCGCATCAGCTGGTGAACTTCACCCTGGGACATATTCTCGGTGAGTTCGGCCAGAACTTGAACGACTCTGAGCCTGCCGGTACCGGCTGAAATAGACAGCGCTCTGGCCAACAGGTAATCGCCCACCAGGACGGTAATGGAATTGCCCCAGGTCGCGTGAGCCACCGTTTTTCCCCGGCGCAGGGTGGCTCCGTCCACCAGATCATCATGCAGCAGGGTGGCTGTATGCAGATATTCCAGGGCCGTTGAAAAGGTTTTTTCATAGTTGCCGTTGTAACTGCACATCCTGGCAGACAGCACCATCAGCAAAGGACGCAACCGTTTGCCGCCGCTGAACAGAATGTGACCGGCTACATCGGATACCAGATCCAGGTAGGGATTTAAATTATCGGAAAGGGCTTTTTCAATATCTTCCAGGTCGGATTCAACTGCAGAAAGGATCTTCTGCTTAAGATCACTCATATCGCCTCTCCCATCAGATCATACTCCATGGCATCTGTCACTCGCATATCAGCAAAGCTGCCGATTTTCAATCCAAAAGGCAATTGAGCCGTATTAATGTAAGTTGACCCGTCCACCTCCGGTGCCTGAAAGTTTGTGCGGCCGGCAAAAAGATGGTTGTCCAGAAACTCTTCCACCAGGACTTTGACTGCCTTGCCGATGTATTTGCGGTTATTCTCGGAGGAAATACCCGACTGGGCAGACATAAGCTGATGATAACGATCTGTGGCCACGTACCCAGGGATGTGATTGGGCAATTGGTGCGAAATCAGATCGTCGGAGTCCGAATAAATAAATACGCCTAAATTATCAAAACGAACATCCTCGACAAATTGTAAAAGCGCTGCAAAATCATTATCTGTTTCTCCGGGAAACCCGACAATGATGGTTGTTCGCAGCACGGCATCCGGAACCCGGTCACGGATACGATCAAATAGACGGTAAAGATCATCTTTTGTGTATCGGCGGCCCATATGTTTTAGAATCCCCCGGCTGACATGCTGGATGGGAATATCAAAATAGGAGCAAAGATTGTTATGTGAGGCTATCGCATCAATAAAGGAGTCTTCGATGCTTTCCGGATGTCCGTAGAGTACCCTGAACCATGGTTGCGCTGCACGCTCGTGATCGTTGATGGGGATATTTACCAGGCTTTCCATGAGCCGACTGAGATTTTCCCGGGTTGGCAAATCATTCCCATAGGCGGTGGTATCCTGTGCAACCAGCACCAGTTCGTTTACACCGTCGGCAATAAGCTTGGTGGCTTCAGAAACAATTTCTTCCGGCGAACGGCTTTTTTGTTTGCCGCGCAGCTTGGGAATGATGCAATAGGTGCATGATTTATTGCAGCCTTCGGCGATTTTTAAATAGGCCACGTGAGGCACAGTTAAATGCCGGGGGGTATCTTCGGTCGGCAGTTCAGTGAGGTCCGGGTCCGGCAACACACACAGGTGTGAGTATTGCAGCTCCCGGGCAGCTTTTGCAATTTGATCAAAGGCACCGGTTCCTAAAAGGACATCCACTTCCGGTAATGATTGTAAAATTTCTTCACGGTAACGCTCGGGAAGACATCCGGTCACCACCAGGCGCTTGCAGGAGCCCTCCTTTTTATACTCCGCCAGTTCTAAAATGACGTCGATGGACTCCTGGACAGCATCTTCGATGAAACTGCAGGTGTTCACCACGATGGTTTCGGCCTGCTCGGGATCATCGGTAATGGTCCATCCGGCCTTTTTCAGCCGTCCGATCATAATTTCGCTGTCAACCTGATTCCTGGCACAGCCCAGGCTTTCCAAGTAGAGTTTCATAATTCTGTTTCTTTGAATGAATTTAATTTGCCCTTGAAAAAATAAGGAATGTGCCCCGCAATGTCAATGTTGCGAATGGCCGGAAGGGTAAAAATTAGTGTCATAATGGAAGGACAACATTCTGCTAAGAATAGGTTGCATTTTGCAAACCGGATTGGGCCCTGGCAAGCAGGTCTGAGCCGGTTTCATCCTTTCCAAGGGTAAGTTCGGCCAGACCAAAAGCTAATTTTACACCAAGGCCACCAGTCTCTGAAAAAATTCTTTCTGAAATGCTCTTCAATCGATTACAGAAATGTTGAGCATCATCAAAAATAGTTTGCGGCATGAGGAGAGCATATGTTTGTTGATCGTATTGATGCAGGATATCCCAATTCCGAATCTCTTCGGAAATAACTTCTCCCAGGGAATGAAGAATTCGATCTTTTGCCGGATTGCCGGAACCTGCTCCGGGTTCTTCTAAGTTTAACTTCACAAAACAAAGAGTCAAGTTTGTGCAGCAGCTTCGCGCCCGCTGGATTTCGGTATCCAAAATTTTTAAAAAGCTTAATCTGGAACACAACTCCGTGGCATCATCCTGCACCTTTATTTCAGCAAAACATTCGGTCAGGTTCTCGAGGCGATCGCATATAATCCCCATAAGATTCAAGAAAAATTGATGGGCCGTGGGAGGGTATAACCACTGCAGTCGTTTAATCATCTTCCAATTAATCTGCAAAAGTTCAACGGGCTTGGTGGCGATAACTGCCGCAGATCGCGGCACGGAACGTAAAAACCCCATCTCACCCAAAACCTCTCCTGTTTTCAATTGGTTAATCAATATGCGACTTTCGAGATCGCAACCAGGTTCATCATCTCTAACCGTATCAAAAACGTCTACAGTGCCGGAGATAATAGTGTACATTGAATCACTGGAATCCCCTTTATGGAACAGGACCTCGCCGGCGTCAATTTTTGTAAGTGATCCGGCCATAAGAATGTAATGAACCTGGGTACGCGATAATCCTTTAAAGAGCGGAATACCCATCCGCGGCTCTTTGCCGAGCTTTAATCGCACCAGGTCCCACAAGGTCACCAGCTCGACGTGCCGTATTAACGAAGGCAGCAGAATCAGGTCCCCGACCAGCGCCGACAACGATGTGATCACCATCATAGCGCCGAATATGGCAGTCGGTTTGAAGCTTGAAAAGAATAAGACGGAAAAACCCACACAGATAGTAACAGTTGTAAAGGTGATCGGCCGCCCAACATGATGCAAGGTATCCCGGATCGCCCGTTTGTCATCCAGGTCCTTTCTGAATTCCCGGTTGTATCGCACTAAATAATGAATGGTGTCGTCGACCGCCAGTCCTATGGCGATACTGGCTATAAGGCTGGTTACCATAGAAAGTTCGATTCCGAGCCATCCCATGATTCCAAAATTAATGATAATCGGAAAAAGATTGGGAATGATGGCGATGAGCCCCACTTTGCTCGACAAAAACAGGATGAACATGATCCCGAATACCAGAATCATGGTGATGGATAGGCTTTTGATTTGCCCGATAGTCAGTTGATGACTGCTGGCTGCGATTACCATGCCAAGCCCGGTCACCTCCCAGTTCAAATCTTTTGAAAAGTGCTGCTTGACGAAGGCAAGCGTCCTTTCCCGAATTTGAAGAAACTCCCGTGAACTTGAAATATGGGTCAGCAAAAGAATGTTGGCTTTTGAAAAATCGGGATTTATGAAGCGCGTGAGCATGTCTTTACCAAGGATGGTAGTATAATTGTTCATCAGCATCCGTACTTCAAAAGCCTCTTCGGGCAAGGT